>JBLHOB010000100.1:0-8315 GCA_047619425.1 Myxococcota bacterium | reverse complement strand
GACTCGACACTGTGTTTCGACAAGCGGCCACGAGCCAGATCATCACAAGCGCCCATGCGGTAAACGCAGGCCAACTGCCCAGTACTGAGAGCGTTGAAGGGAGCGACTTCTACTTCATTGAAACAAGGGATAGCGAGGACACGGAGCGCCGACTCCTAAGCGTTGTGAGCGAGCGCATCCCCGCGCGCTTTGGTCTCGACCCGATGCGCGACGTTCAGGTTCTCTCGCCCATGCACCGCGGTCGCGTCGGCACCCAGAACCTCAACGCGAGACTTCAGTCTCTTCTAAAGCGGCCACACTCAGCCGAGGAAAGCATCGAACGCGACGGTGCGACGCTCGGGCCCGGCGACAAAATCATGCAGGTCTCAAACAACTACGACAAAGACGTATACAACGGGGACATCGGCTGGGTGTCGTCGATCGACCGCGAAGCCCAGACTCTCATTGCCAGCTTCGACGGGCGCACGATTCGCTACGAGTTCGACGAGCTCGACCAGGTGAACCTCGCCTACGCGATCACGATCCACAAATCGCAGGGCTCGGAATATCCCGCCGCCGTAATCCCAGTCGTCACGGATCACTTTGTAATGCTAAAGAGGAACCTGCTCTACACCGCGATGACCCGGGGCAAGCAGCTCGTCGTCTTACTGGGCCAACGTCGTGCGCTTGAGATCGCCGTGCGCAGCATCGCAGACCAGAGACGCACAACCAAGCTACAAGAGTGGCTACGCGCAGCCCGTTCGTGAATTGCCCGAGCTTGCCTCGACCGTTATCTTCTCGACTCCTTGGGCTTCGCTCAAGACGCGCATGACCAGAGCGACTGATGAGCCTCGCAGACCTTGCTTATCTTATTCACTACCTACCCGAGCGTATAACGAAGAGATGCTGATGATCGTGCGACCCACCGCGGATGTCCTTTTCAAAAGACTTGCGGACGGCAAGCGCACGCATCGCTCGTCTCGCCCGGTGCTGTCGTTGCACGCATCGATTAAGACATCGTTGACCGCTTTCGTCACGGCCCTCGTCACCGTCTCCGTGTTGGCCTGCAGCCCGGGAGCTATTTCGGGGCCGCCCGGGCGAGTGATTCTAATTGGCATCGATGGCGCCACTCCCGAGATCGTGGAGCTGCTCATCTCTCAGGGCAAACTTCCCAACCTCGCGAAGATCGCCAAAGAAGGGGTGGGTGGCCCTCTCCGCAGTGCCATTCCCATTTTCTCGCCCCGCATTTGGAACACCATCGCGACTGGCATGACGCCTGAGAAGCACGGCATCCTCACGTTCTCCTATGCGGGGCGCGATGGTCGCCATCACTTATTTTCAAGCACCCACCGCAAAGCTCGAGCCCTCTGGTCCATTGCGAGCGATGCCGGCCTGAAGGTGGGAGTCGTGAATTTCTGGAACACCTATCCGCTCGAGAAGGTGAACGGCGTGATGGTGTCCGATCACATTCTCGCCAAGGAGATTGAAGGCCGAAACGAAATGATCGGCACCAAGGAGTCCGAGGTCGGCGACGTTGTCTACCCCGCCGAGTGGAATGCTCGTTTGGCGGGGCTCATTCAAAAAAGTCCGACGCCGCTACCCGACTACCCAAGCCCCTTTGCCGAAGGCAATGATCTGCCGCGATGGGTGCTGCGCGACGAGCTCCACCGACGCTTCGTCGATGATGGTGCACTCGCGCACATTACGGGAGAAGTTCTTCGCGCCGAAACGCCCGATGTCGCGATGGTGCTGCTCACGGGGATTGACCGCATTTCGCACTATTTGTGGAGCGTCATGGAACCCCCCGGCGACTACTCCCCAAACCTCGTACCCACCGAGCAAGGTCGGGCCGGTGGCCTCAAAGCACTGCATGCCTATTACGAATACACCGACGCTCTGATCGGCGAGCTCATTGCCGACTACGGCCCCAACGACATGGTCATGGTGGTCTCCGACCACGGCTTTGAAGCACTCGAAGCAATGATGCGCCTGACGGGTGGACACAAAACCGAGAAGGCGATCAACGGTGTCATCTACGCTCGGGCACCGGGCATCGCACCGGGTTCGGTGCCGCGCAACGTCTCGGTAAACGACATCACTCCCACAATTCTGGCCTGGCTGGGACTACCGATCGCGTTTGACATGGATGGTTCGAAAGCAAGCTTCCTCGACAACGGCGAAATCGAAATGATCGACAGCTACAGCTCGATTGAGATCGAATTCGTGAATGCCGACGAAGTGCCCTCTGGCGTCGAAGCCGACATCGTCGAGCAGCTAAAGTCGCTCGGCTATATCGACGCCGAATAGCGAGGCGCTTGACGCTCTTTTAGCGACCCGTCTTTGGCAGAACAATCCGTGGGTGCTGCCAGCGAGTACCGAAACCGCTGAGCGCATTCGCCGACATCACGACATTGCCGCTCCGGACTGAGCGCACCACAAGAGCGATGCTCTTGCCCGCATAGCGCGAAAGATCAACGCGGTACTCCCGAGCCGCCGGGATGCGACTGACACGCGGGTTGATCGTCTTGACCTCGATGGTTTCCACGAAGACGCGCTCTGTAACGCCGTCGAGCGCCGCGTGAATCTCTACTCGGATTGTTGCTGGCGAAAGCAGCTTACTCGGCTTTGCGTAGTCGAGTTGCCAGACCAAGTCACCTCCGGCCTCGGGAATGTCGACTAGACATTTCGCCACTACGGCCTCTTCGCGTTGGCCGACACCCGTACCAAACGTCTGATACAAGGTGCGAAACAGCAAATGCTCTTTGACGATTGCCTTGTTTGGCTGCAGCTTGCACGCGTCGAGGATGCTCATGAAGTCCGCTGCGGCGACGGGCTCGTCGCGCAGTGTGTAGAGCAGATACTCGGCCCGCCCAATCGAGTAGCGCTGTTCAAAATGGGTATCGATGTAGTTGGTCAGCACGGGTGCGTAGTCGCGCAGGCCAACTCGGTCTGAGAAGAAGTTATTCAACCGGGTAACAGCGACCGTTGCGCCCATGGCCTTCGCGCCATCGGCCACGGCTGCACCGCCGTCATGAGCGATGTGGTGTTCGTAGAGGTTGTAGTAGGCGCTCGGCATCGGACGCTTGGACAGGAAATTCAACATTGCAATGTCAGGGACGGTCAGCAGTGCTTCTCCGGGCTCACTCACCTGATCGATATTGCGCAGAATCTGTCGCAGGCTCGACATTTCAGGGGGCGAGATCTTCACGCCGCCACGCGAACCTTCAACCTCAATGCTCAACGTCAAAACCAATGCGTAGTACCAGTACACGCTGACCAAAAGATACGCGCAAAGAACACTCGCCACGGAAACGCCAACCAATTTTCGCGCAACCACGAAGCCCGTGCTGGGTTGAGCAAAAAAGACAGCAAAGGTCGAGACTCCGGCAATCACAACCGGCTGATACACGTTGATGAGGTGATTGAAGTCGGCGCGGGGAAACGTGCCGAGGAAGACCGCAAAGCATACGAGCAGCACACTCAACAACCCACCGTGAAGCGAAGGCGTCTCGTTTATAGCAGCTGCGTCTTTCGTACCGCCTCCATCGCGATCGTCGCGTGCCCCCGCACCAAAAGCCAAGGTCGCTCCCATGATCGCAATCAGGGGCGGAAGCCAGTACAAGAGCACGTGAAGCCGCTCAATAAGTCGAATGGATTGCACGAAACCCGTTGGCATTGGTGTGCGATAGATCGATTGTGCGCCATACGTCATGATGTCGAGTGTCTCGCTCATCACGTCCGGCTGGAAGAGTGCGCCAAATTCGAGATAGGGAATGTCGTGCATCCCACTGAATTCGAATGGATGCACAACGAGACTCATGAACACGTCTGCGAGTGCGCCATGAGCACCGAAGTAGGCGACGATCGGGAGTGCGATTGCGGCAACTCCCACCGCGAGCCAAAGACCATCGACCCCCGCGCTGCGCACGGCGAGCATGAGGGACTGGCCAGTCTCTCGGCGAAGCGCGATGAGAGAGAGGCATGCGCCGATCAAGGCGAACGTTCCGTAATTTTGCTTGAACGCAACGGAAAGACCGAACAGCAGCCCCGCAAGGATGATGTCTCGACGCCGCCAACTTACCCGGTAGGCGAGTAGCCGCTCAAGCCCCGCGAGCGCAAACAGCACTGAGAAAGGTGAATAGAATGCAAACGTCCAGGCCGGAAAGGCCCAGACGGTACAGATCATCATCAACACGATGCTCACTAGACCCGCACGCGGCCCACTGATCTGCCGTGGGATGCGGTAGCTCAAAGCGATCAGCGCGACGTAACCGATGATCACCGGGATACGAGAGGCCCATACACTCGGTTCTGTCATCTTAAAAACTGCGGCCAACAAAAACCACATGCCGGGCGTAACGAAGGCGTCCATGTCTCGGTAGAGAAGTTTTCCGTTCGCCATGTCGAGGGCCTGCAGCAGCAGATACCCCTCGTCGGCCATCGTTAGGCAGCGACTCGCGAGTGGCACAACAAAGAACAGCGCACCAACACCAACGGCGAGGGCCGCGGCGACGTGAGCGATTGAATGAGAGCTTGAATGGGTGGCCGCCGCCGGCGGATCTAACGACATGCGGCGAAGTATAGAAGCAACAATACAAACCAAGACAGCTGAACCTTTCGATCTGGCCAAGTTTGCACCCCTCGGGGCCAGATTCGCCGATCGCCGCACAAACAGTCGTATGCCTTTCCGCAACACATCACCCGCTCGCACTCATCAATGCAAACCTTCGAATCTGCGTTGGCTTTCGGGGATCGCATTCGATCGTTCAAACACGTTGCGCGTCGGGAATGCGGTGCGGCAGCCCCCACCACTCGTCGGCTGTAACCGCATACACCGAGCACCGAGCCACAGTGCGGGCAACCCGAACTCATCGAATCGACGTCTAAAGTTGCACAAAAACGCAGTGCCGAGGTGGCCGGCGCCGCTTCGAGTGTGAAACGGAAAACCTCAGGAATCTTGGCCGGTTAGCCGATTCAAGACTACCCCCCGCATGCAAAATCCGGGGACCGGCCCGCCGTTTTCACAACGAACCGGCGGAGGAGAAAACCCGATGGCTGCGTACCTGCGCTTCTACGAATTCGACAACTCCCCTTTTGAAAGCGATGCGGCAAAGCGTTCGATGGTGCTCGGCACTCAATCGCTCCGCGGCGCATTCGGCGACGTCAAGCAGGGACTCGAGGATGACTCGCCGCGCATTTGTCTAAGTGGCCCAGGCGGAGTTGGAAAAACCAGTTTTTGTCGCGCGCTCCCCAAGCTGCTGAGTGACACCGCGCGCGTTGCACTGATTCAGAACCCTCGAAAATCATGGCAGGAGATTCGCGCAACGATCGCCAAGAAGTTCGAACTCGAAGGTGGGGCGATCTCCCGCAAAGCGTTGCTCAAGGCGGGCTCCGATGGCAAGCAGCTTGTTCTCGTGATTGACCAAGCCGAATCCCTAAGCCACGAAGCCCTCGACCACCTCGACATCTTGCTCCAGTACAAGCGCGACGATGACAAGCAGCTGCTTCACTGCATCATGCTGGCCGACCTCGAAGCCGCCTCAAGTGGCACTGAGATCCCGCTACTCTGGTGGCTCGATAAACTCACAACGCTTCAGTTGCAGTTCTCTCCGATCCCAGTGCAAGGGCTTCGCCACTATGTCGAAAAGCACCTCGCAAAAGCCGGTTGGGCCGGCGGCGAGCTGTTTACCCACGAGGCTCTCGTTTCGATCCACCGCAACACCGGTG
Source organism: Myxococcota bacterium (assembly GCA_047619425.1). GTDB lineage: Bacteria > Myxococcota_A > UBA9160 > UBA9160 > UBA4427 > DUBZ01. Next base: position 2,609 of record JBLHOB010000100.1, on the reverse strand, counting down.
GCGTACCGCGAGCCATCAACGAACTGTGCGAGCGAATTCTCATCGAAGGCGGTGCGCGCGAAATCACTTCCATCACTCCTGCCGTAATTGAGCAGTTGTGCGGCGACAACTTTGCGGACGAACCCACCCTGTCCCCGGAGCTCTCGGCTGATTTCTCGTTTGGTGATTTTGGGACATCGCCCACCGCACAAGAAATGCTCGACAACAAAGACCACCTCAAAAGAGAATCCGAGGCCCGTGCCGAAGCGGATCGTGAGGCGTTTGCACCCATCACCCAAGATCTCGTTAGTTTGATCGAAACTCAGGACAGCCCCGAGCCGCTCCGCATGGCACCCGAGGTACCGGCAAACGAAGAAAATTCTCTTTCACTCGAACTTGCAGACACGCCGCACGCTGAGGAAGACGACCCGTCCTACCAAATGCCGTCGTCGCGTCCACGAACAGGCATTTCGCGCCCACCGAGCGCGAGCCGAGCACGCAAGAGCCCGGTGCGCTCAATCGTGGGACTCGCCGCGGTGCTGCTAGTCGCTGTTGGCATCAATTCACAGCTTCCTGCGCCTTCGGAAATGATTCAGAACGCGGAAGTCAGAATTGCGAAGGCCTTCAACCAGAAGCCTGCGAAGCAGTCGGTCACTCTTGCTGCCGATCAGATTGAAATCAACGAAGACGTCGCCGACCAGGAATTGGCAGATCTCGTGCAGTCGGTCGATGCCAAAGAAGGATCTTCGTCACTTCCTCCGAGCCTGCTTGATCGCGCCGACCAGATTGCCGCAGAGACCGGACTCGATTTGATTCCGCTTCCCGAGCTCGACACCACACTCAACGGCGACGCTCCGGCTAAAATTGCTGTCGACGTCACCGCGGACACGAAGCCAAGCGAGCTCGCCCGTGCATTGGATATGAAGGCGAGTGATCGCTTGCCGACCGCCGGTGCGGCAACCAAGATGCCTTCACAAGTCGTCACCGTGGCCACTCCCAATCCACAGCCGACAACGCAAAGCTCACGCGGGAAGACTGCGGGCACCAAGCCCCCAAAGAGCCCCTCCCAAGCCAAGGCCAGTGAGCAATTCTCTAGCGATCTCATGGTCGTCAACGAGTACACGGCGATCCCCCAAGCCGCGGAGTCTGCACCGAAGCTTCCCACTCCGACTACACAGAAAGCGACATCTGAGCCGAGGACTACAAGCAAGAGCGCAAAGAAAACCGCCGATAGAAAGCCCGCGACACAAGAGGTGGCTCCAGCGGAAAAGTCGCAACCCCAAGCGGTTCCGGCAAAGCTCGCTCCACGTAAGCCAAACCCGACTACTTCCGCGGCGACCGCTACGCCCGTAAAGCCTGCAGCAATTGCCAAGACTCAAGAAGCTCCAGCGGCCGCTGTGCAACCAGTGGCAAAAGTCGCTCCGGCACCCGAAACACTAGTCGACGAGACCGCACACGCAGCAGAGACAAAAGTAGAACCCCTCGTAATCGAGACCGAAGCGACCGACTCCGGATTGAAGTCGGAGCCCTCCCCTCGCGAAGCACCGTAGTCAGCTAGGGCGAATCAGGCGATTCGGGCGAGGCCTCGAGTAGCGCCGTCAAGCCGAGACGGGTTGCCAGTGAACGCGCGCTTTCGCGGCCGCCTTGCTTCGAATCGAGATTGGCTCCTGCAGCGATGAGCAAGCGGGCGATCTCTTCGTAGACTTCCAACCTGCTGGCGCTCCGAGTCTCCCCGGCTCGCGTCGAACGATTACCACGGGCTGGTCTCGTCGTGTCGCGTTTGCGTAGCAGCGGTTCGATTTGGGTGAGCGCCGCCAACAACGCTTTATCCCGCGCCATGTCTTTGTTTTGTATATCCACCTGCAACAGCACAGCAATGGCCTCCGCTGCCCCAATCGCGGAAGCAACTTCGAGCGCCGATTGGCCCTGTTGGTTCGAGACACGAGGTGACGCGCCGGCTTCGAGTAGCACCAGGGCGACCTCTTCGTGCCGATTCTCAAGCGCTGCGATCAACAGCGGTTTGCCTACGGAGCTATCGGTGGCCAAGCCCGCTCCCGCTTCGAGTAGTCGCCTTGCCGCCTGTGACTTGCCGTACAGGGCCGCCAGGCCCAGAGGACTGCGCGCGCGGCTGTCTAGGGCTTCAACCTCAACGCCTGCGGCGAGTAGCGCATCTACACTATCCAGGGCGCCTTTGTAAACCGCAAAGCCCAGGGCCGTCATGCCATTGGTCAGTGGCGTTTTGTGATCCGCGTCTGACGCGAGAAGGGCGGCGATGAGTTTCGGGTGATCGTGGGCGATGGCGTAGAACAAGGGGGTCTCACCGCTGCGATTGGCAACGTTGGGCTGAGCACCCGCCTCGACCAGACGCACGCCCACATCCTCACGATCGTTTTGCGCAGCGGCCAACAGAGGGGTCATCTGTCGATCGTCTTCTGCGTCGACCACCGCCCCCGCATTCAAGAGCAGTTCGACAACTTCGAGATTGCCCTCCCGCGATGCAAGTAGCAAAGGAGCCGCATTGCGATCATCCACAACATCCACGCTGGCTCCGGCGTCGAGCAATTGCTTGGTGATCGCACTCGAAACAACAGCAAGCGCAAGCGATGTACGGCCGTTTACATCGCGTGAAT
>JBLHOB010000099.1:0-8323 GCA_047619425.1 Myxococcota bacterium | reverse complement strand
CCCTTCGAGTGCCCGCGATGAAAACCGTCAAAGCATTAGAGATTGGGAGCATGGTTTTGCCCAGTCGCTACCCTTGCGCGAGGCCTCGAGCCTATAGGAGAACGACCATGGTCTTGCTCAATCCCAATAAACTCGATCGAAGTTACCCCGATGCCCGCTCGGGGGAGATCATGCAAAAAACCGTCGCGTTTTTTGAAGCCAAAGGGAAAACCAAGCTACTCGAGGACTACTACGACCGACCCTGGTACGACGATTTTCTCGCATTCGTCAAGCAAGAGCGCATCTTCGCAACCCTGTGCACGCCCGAAGGTGAAGGCGCAGCGGACACGCGCTGGGATACCTGGCGCAATTGTGAGTTCGCTGAAATTCTCGGTTTTTATGGGCTGCAGTATTGGTACACCTGGCAGGTCTCCGTGCTGGGCCTCGGCCCCATCTGGATGAGCCCCAATAGCGAACTTCGCAAGCGCACTGCGAGGGCCCTCGAAGAGGGCGGCATTTTCGCCTTTGGTCTCTCCGAAAAAACACACGGCGCCGACATTTATTCAACCGACATGGTACTGACGAAGAAGGGAGACGGCTGGGTCGCCAATGGACGCAAGTACTACATTGGCAACGGCAACGCAGCCGCGATTGTTTCGACCTTTGGACGTCTCGCGGAAGGCGACGAGTACATCTTCTTCGCGGCCGATCCGAGTCATCCCAATTATCACTTGGTGAAGAACGTCGTTGCGAGCCAAAACTACGTCTCGGAGTTTGAGTTGCGAGACTATCCGGTCAGCGACGCCGACATCCTGCACCGAGATCGCGATGCATGGAACGCCGCACTCAACACCATCAACATTGGCAAGTACAACCTGGGCTGGGCGTCGATCGGTATCACCACCCACGCGCTCTACGAAGCGGTGACCCACGCGCGCAATCGCGTCCTGTACGGCAACCCGGTTACCGACATGTCTCATGTGCGGCACATGCTGGTCGAGGGCTATGCACGACTGGTCGCGATGAAGTTGTTCGCCCTGCGCGCGGCAGATTACATGCGGGTGGCGTCATCCGAAGACCGTCGATACTTGCTCTACAATCCAATGGTCAAGATGAAGGTAACGACCCAGGGTGAAAGCGTGGTCAATTTGCTCTGGGATGCCATCGCCGCCAAGGGGTTCGAAAAGGACACCTACTTTAGCCAGGCTGCGATCGATATTCGCGCGTTGCCAAAGCTCGAAGGTACGGTCCACGTCAACATCGCGCTGATTTCGAAGTTCATGCCAAACTTCTTCTTCAACCCCGACGCGTATCCTGAGGTTGAAACTCAGAACCACGGTGGCAATGACGATTTCCTTTTTGACCAGGGCTCAACCCGCGGTCTTGGGCAGATTCGTTTTCACGACTATCGGCCTGCATTGGAGTCAACCGATGTGGCCAACGTGAGGCTCTTTGCCGAACAGACAGAGACCTTTCGCCAAATGCTCGCGGATTCGCCGCCGGGGCCGGATCAGATGAAGAATGTCGACTTCTTGCTCGCAGGCGGAGAAATCTTTGCCCTCGTAGTCTATGCGCAACTGATTCTGGAAAACCGAGAACGCTACGACGTGAGCGACGACGTGCTCGATCAGATCTTCGAGTTTATGGTGCGTGACCTCTCCGGACATGCGTTGACGTTGATGAGTCAGCCGAGCAGTACCGATACGCAGATGGCCGCGTGTCGCACCATGATGCAGAAGCCCGTAAATGACGCCGAGCGCTACGACCGCGTGTGGCGTCAAGAAGTCGAGGTGTTGAATGGTGCCTACGAGATGGCGCCCTAATACGAACAGCCTCTGCCTCTGCGGCGAGCGCCCAGCCGCCTATCAGTCATCCAGCTCGGCACACGCTTGCGCTTCGATTCCAAAGTCGCACATCACGGAGTCGCCGGGCTCGACGGTGATTTCGATGACCGTCCCTTCGGGAGCCGGGATCACGAGACCGTTGAAGATGTCTGCATCGTCGGGGGCCCCGTTGCACAGAAACGCAAGGGTGTAATCGGCCGCTCGGAGGAATGCGATATTGAACCCGCCCTCCTCGTTCAGGGCCTCTACTGCAATGGGCTCGATACTGGCTTCGGGGACAGCTAAATCAACGGTCGGATTGAATGCGTCCGCGAGATTTGCGACATCGTGTCCATGTCCCTCATACAGGTACATCCGGTTTGAGTGATCGAGGTCACCGGCGTCACACGCTGCCAAGAGGGCTTCGCTAGCCACTCCACCGATCGAGCCTGCGGTCTCGACACCGATTACTCGAACGCCGCGCGGCTTCAAAATGTAGCGATCGGGGCCGGGGCCGGGGTTGTAGGTCATGGATCGCGGGAGGTTGAACTCCAGAACAAATATTTGCGAGCCCTCGTCTTCGACCTCAAACCCACCCAGTTGCAACGTATCGCTCGGCACCATCAGCTCTTTGCGTGCCTCGCTCCCGACTTCGATCACGAAGCTCGACTCGATGTCTTCGTCCACAACTTCGAGTCGAATGTTCTGGTAGGTACCCGCCTCAAGCTCGAGTTCTTGGATGAACAACATGTGATCGCTGCCCTGGAAGTCGAGAAGATTAACCGTAACTTGTTCGACTTCTCCGTCGCCTGTATTGAACGAATCAATCACAATGTCTTCTTCGTCATTGCGACCAATGGTCATCGACTCAATCGTGATCGTGACGGAGGAAAGATTCTCGACCGGTGCATCCGAGATTCCAAACGAGACCTTCTGCGCGTCGCCGTTGCTTGAGGAGTCGCCCTGACTGCAAGAGATCATAAGCAGACAGGATGCGGCGAAGGTCAATGAAACAAGGTACGACTTTTTGAAGTTCACGATGATGTTCCTTTATTGATCACGAGACTTTCTGTATGAGCCGGGAGTTGAAGTAGCTGGCGCGTGTTAGTGACCCGCTTGCCAGCAAATGGGGCAAATAAACAAAGCGGTAGGTGAGATTTTCCGAATGGATGAAGATTCCGTGATTAGCCAAGTGTCACTTTTGGCGCGTCGACCCTTCTGAGCGCTCTCAAGAACGGATCGGCTCGTACGGTTGCATCGGCATATGCGAGTGTTTCCTATCGTATTTGTGATCTTTTCGGGCAGCATTGGCCTCACGCGCGATTGGGTCGAGACGAGTCCCGATCTCTGTCGAGCCGAGCATCCACAGGCTTCGAACTTGAAAGCCCATCTCCGCCAGTGGCTGGCCCGCTCTTCGGAGGGGGCCAGAATTGGGGCCCACTTCGCCAAGCGGACCCAGGTGCCCTTAGAAGCGCGGAATATATCGCGTGAACCTGCTTTCGGCCGTAAACCGGTGGATCTCGGGCAACTCCTGCTCAGAGTCCTGAAAATCCTGTGTAGGCTTCCCGGGCGCACCCGCTGGAGCACCTGCCTCTGGCATGCAGGGTGTCGAAACTTCGGGCGATCGGCCCCACTGAAGCTACGATCTACGCCTTCAAAAATGAAACGGCGACCCAGTGTTCTGGGCGCCCATTTCCGTGGACCCCGAGTCCACTCGCAACCAAGGAGCAAGCAACTATGCGCGAAGCTGTCATTGTCTCGACTGCCCGAACCGGGTTGGCCAAATCCAACCGCGGCGGATTCAACAACACAGGCGGCGTCGCCATGGCCGGCCATGCCATCAAGCACTCGATTGAGCGCTCGGGCGTCGACCCCAAAGAAATTGACGAAGTCGTTCTTGGTTGCGGTACGCCTCAGGGCACCACGGGCAACAACATCGGCCGACTCGCTGCGATTAAGGCAGGCTGCCCCGTTGAGACCACCGGTGTGACGGTTAGCCGCCACTGCTCGTCGGGTCTTAACGCAATTGCAACGGCAGCTGGTCGTATCATCGTCGACGGTGAACAAATCGTTGTCGGCGCCGGCGTCGAGTCCATCTCCCACAGCATGACGGGCTCGGGCTTCACGCATCAGGTCGACAAGGAATTGTACGAACAGTACCCCGGCCTCTGGATGGCAATGATCGAGACCGCGGATATCGTGGCCGATCGCTACAAGGTGAGCCGCGATTACCAGGACGAGTACTCCTACGAGAGCCAGATGCGCACAGCAGCTGCTCAGGCAGCTGGCCTGTACAAAGACGAGATTGTTCCGATGAACACGCGGATGATCGTCAAGGACAAGGAAACCGGCGAGACGTCTGAAGTCGACTACGTCGTCGACAAAGACGAGTGCAACCGCCCGACCACGACCCTCGAAGGTCTTCAGAAGTTGAAGCCCATTCGCGGCGAAGGTCAGTACATCACGGCGGGCAACGCCTCACAGCTTTCCGACGGCGCGGCATCGGTCGTGATGATGGAAGCTGGCGAAGCCAAGAAGCGCGGCATTGAGCCGCTCGGTGCTTTCCGTGGTTTCGCCGCCGCAGGCTGCGAGCCGGACGAAATGGGCATTGGCCCGATCTACGCCGTGCCGAAGCTGCTCAAGCGAGCGGGCCTCACGGTAGACGACATCGACTTGTGGGAGCTCAACGAAGCTTTCGCCAGCCAGTGCCTCTACTCCCGCGACAAGCTCGGCATTGATCCGGCCAAGTACAACGTCAATGGCGGATCCATCTCGGTGGGTCACCCCTTCGGCATGACGGGCGCGCGCTGCGTTGGTCATCTCCTGCTCGAAGGCAAGCGCCGCAAGGCCAAGTACGGCGTTGTGACGATGTGCATTGGTGGCGGCCAGGGTGCTGCAGGCCTGTTCGAGATCTTCTAGTTCTCGGCAAGCGCACGAAAATGCGAACGGCCCGCCCTGGGAAACTGAGGCGGGCCGTTTCTTTTTGTGTTGAGGGTACGATCAATCAATGCACTCGCGTGAGTACTAGAGCAAACCGCCGTCGAGATCTTCGCCGTTCATCCCGGTGTTGAGCTGCGCCTCGCTCACCAACTTGCGCACGATCGGGCCCAGGGTCGTTGGGTCGTCGACTGCTCCCACCCGCGGCCCACGCCGCCAACCCTCAGCTACCGCGAGAACACTGCCGGATGCTTCAAACACGCGCCCGGTTACGTCCTTGGATTCACTACTCGCGAGCCACGTGACAATCGGCGCGATCCAACGCGGGCTCTGTGCCTCGCGCATTTGGTCGGTGATTTCGCCGGAATGCAGATCCTCGGTGAGGCGCGTCAGCGCGCCCGGTGCAATGCAGTTGACCGTAGCGCCGTAACGCCCCAACTCGCGCGACGCGATCACACTGAAGGCCGCGATCCCCGCCTTTGCCGCGCCGTAGTTGCTCTGGCCGACGTTGCCGTAGATCCCCGAGACGGAGGTTGTGTTGATCAAGCGGGCATCGACCGGAGTCCCCGCCTTGCTCATCTCACGCCAATAACTGGCCGCGTGATGGGCGGGGCCAAATGTGCCCTTCATATGCACATCAATTACCGCATCCCACTCGCTCTCTTTCATATTGACCAACATGCGATCGCGCAGAATGCCCGCGTTGTTCACCAAAACGTCGAGGCGCCCGAAGGTGTCGACTGCCTGTTGAATCATTCCTTTTGCCGCGCCGAAGTCCGCCACATTGGCGCCGTTGGCAATGGCCTCGCCGCCTAGTTTGCGAATCTCCTCAACGACTTCGTCGGCGGGCCCCATGTCGGCGCCTTCACCGTCTCGAGCACCGCCGAGATCGTTCACGACAACCTTGGCACCGTGCTCAGCCAGCATGAGTGCGTATTCGCGGCCAATGCCACGTCCTGCTCCGGTAACAATGGCGACGCGATCTTCGCAAAAATGACTCATTGTCTTTTCTCCAATGTTCTTGTTGTAGGGGGCCGCTTAACTCAGTTCCAAACCGGCAAGCTTGCCTTCGGCACGCCAGTCATCGAGTAGTTTGAAGAACTCGACCGAGCCTCCGCCGTAAAAGCCGTTCTGGCCATTTCGCTCGCCCGGTTTGCCCTCGTTGTTGTAGTAGCCGGGCGTGCAGGACTCGAAGAAGTCGAGACCGTCGCGAGCCAGTCGTATGATGGTCTCGACCCAAGCGTCTTCCGCCGCTGCGGAGGCTTCGATCTCGGTCACATCATTGTCGAGGGCGTGCTTCACGATGTACGCGAGATGGTGGCTTTGCTCACTCAACGCGTGGGGGAAGTTTACGGTGAAGCCCGACTGCACGTTTGAGATGATGAAGCAGTTGGGAAAGCCTCGACTGTGCATGCCGTGAAAAGTCTTCACGCCTTCTTCCCACTTGTCAGAGAGCGGCACGTTGTCTCGCCCAATGATCGGGTAGCCACTGCGGCGCGAGTAGTCGGTACCCACCTCAAACCCGGTGGCGAAGATGAGGCAGTCGAGTTCGTACTCGACGCCGTCGACGATTACGCCGTTTTCCGTCACCCGCTCGACACCTTGCCCCTTCGTGTCGACAAGCTCGACGTTGGGTCGATTGAAGGTTTTGAGATAGTCGTCGTGGAAGCACGGGCGCTTGCAGAACTGCCGGTAGTAGGGCTTGAGGGCTTCACTGACGGCCTCGTCGTCGACGATCGACTCCACCCGCGCTCGGATTTGCTCCATCTTGGCGAAGTCGGCCATTTCCATTGTTTTGCGCAAGCCTGCGGGGCTTAGGTCTGAGTTCTCCTCGGTCTGCACCAGGACGAGCAACTTGCGAATGATGTCCGTCCATCCGTCATTCACCAAATCCTCGGCTTGAAAGCCGCCGGAGACCAGAGTGTTGAAGTTGTCCATCCGCGCCTTGTGCCAGCCGGGGGCAAGGCTTGCCGCCCACTCGGGGTCGGTGTCGCGGTTGTTGCGCACATCGACCGAGGATGGCGTCCGTTGAAATACGAACAACTGATCCGCGCTCTCCCCGATGTGGGGGACGCATTGAACCGCAGTCGCACCAGTACCGATGATGCCGACGCGTTTGCCCCTCAGGCCAGTCAAGCCACCATCGGAGGTGCCGCCGGTGTAGTCGTAGTCCCAGCGACTCGTGTGGAAGGTGTGACCCTTGAACGATTTGATTCCCTTGATGCCGGGAAGCTTGGGCCGATGCAGCGGGCCGTTCGCCATCGACACGAAGCGCGCCTTCATTTCGTCGCCACGGTTCGTCTTGATCAACCATCGCTTGATGCTGTCGTCCCACCGCAGTTCTTTGACTTCGGTTTGGAAGCACGTGTCGCGATACAGGTCGAATTTCTCACCGATCGCTTTGCAGTGAGCAAGAATCTCCGGGGCGCGGGTGTATTTCTCCTTAGGCACGTAGCCGAGTTCTTCGAGAAGTGGCAGGTAGATGTACGATTCGACGTCGCACATGGCTCCCGGGTAGCGGTTCCAGTACCAGGTGCCGCCGAAGTCGCCGCCCTTTTCGATGATGCGGAAGTTCTCGATACCCGCATCCCGCAGGCGCGCTCCGGCGAGCAAACCACCAAAGCCGCCACCAATGATCACAACATCGATCTCGTCACTGAGTGCTTCGCGCGTAAAGCCGGGCTTCACGTACGGGTCCTCTACGAAGTTCTTGTACTCGCCTTCAACCTCGAGATACTGATCATTGCCGTCGGGACGAATGCGACGGTCGCGCTCCTCGCGATACTTTGCTCGCAATACGTCTGCGTCAAAGGGAGGGATTTCGGGTTCAGTGCCGGTCTGTGAACTTGATGCGGTCATATGGGTCCTTCATTATTAGTGGGCAAAGTTGGGGCGCGATCGAAGCGCCTATCGCGTGAAAGGGCCAGCGATCGTCTTGGTCGCGATCAAGCGCGAGTCAGCGAGACCTGCTGTTCGATGGTGCGCAGCTTTCCTATACGTGTCGCTTTCAACCATTCCAAGAAAGGCGGCACGCGATGGGTACTGAACAAGAACCGTGAGGTCCCAGCTTTCGTCCTTTGGGCCGATGACCGTAATGTCGGGATTCCCAGCCCAGACTACATGGCCTTTGGCCTCGGCGATCAGACCGGTCACCAACGCGCCGTAGCGTCCGTACGCCTCGCTTCCAGTGCACGGCTCGGCTGGAAAGTCGGCGGCGTAGCTAGCTTGTTCGCGGTAGCGAAGCAGGTTGATCATGACGACGGGATCGGTTTCATTCACAGTCTCGTAGAACCGCTCCAGCGTTTCGGTTTCAATTTCAATTGACGGCATGCGAATACTCCTCACGTTGCGTGGAAAAAAACCGGGCGAGCTTGGAATGTAGCTCGACTTTCTGCAGGCCCCAGCGTTCCTCGCCCCTGCGCGCCGATGTTGCTGGTGTCGCTAAACCCTTTGGCGAGCAAGTGCTACAACCTTCTTGAGGGGAATGACAATGTCTGAAGATGTGGCGGATGTAGTAATCATTGGCGCGGGGGCGGCGGGCGCGGCGGTCGCCTGGAGCCTGGCCGAAACCAAAATGCGAATCG
>JBLHOB010000098.1:0-8355 GCA_047619425.1 Myxococcota bacterium | reverse complement strand
CTCGCTCGAGGCAGCCATCGCCTTTACGTTTCGGTGCGTGGCGAGCAGGCCCCTAATCCTGACAGCCGCGTCGTGCTTTCAAGCGAGTGCGACGCACTGGGTGTTCGCAAGGCGAATCTCGATTGGCGGATGAGTTCGATCGACAAGGAGAGCGTCGCGGTGCTGGTGGACAACCTCAGCAAAGAGTTGGGGCGACTCGGGCTCGGGAAGGTCGAGCCGTCAACGTGGTTGTCCGAGCAAGAGACCGCCTGGCCCAACGATCCAACGGTGGGGACCCACCCGATCGGAGGCTACCACCACATTGGCACGACCCGCATGAGTGCAAGTCCGAGCGAGGGGGTCGTCGACGCCAACAGTCAAGTGCATGGCGTTCACAATCTCTTCGTCGCAGGAAGTTCGGTCTTCCCGACTGGCGGCTGGGCAAATCCTAATTTCACGATCGTGGCCATGACGGTTCGGCTCGCGGATCACCTCAAGAACTTGTAGTTGGCTCGGCGCAATACGCCTCGGCTATGGACTCGAGCCATTCAAAGTCGAGTGGCTTGTCGCGAGCGACGAACGCCGCTGACGAGCACGGGCCAGTAAACTTCGGGCCCCGTCTTTTGACTTTCGTATTTACAGGCGTTCCAGCCAGGATGTGAGTTTGCCGATGCGCCGAAGCTCGACTTCGGCCTGGGCCCAACGAACCCCGTGAATTGCCAAGCTTGCGACGGTCCACGCAGCAACGGCAAACAGTCCAGCGGTGGGTTCGCCTACCCCTACCGCCCCGGCCAGCAGCAATAGATTTGTATTTCGTCGTGTTGTGATCAAACGAAACTGCGAATCAAATGGTTGCCACACATGGATCCGCACACCGAGTCGTCTTTTGAAGCGCCATTCCTGAACTCGGATCGCGACGTAGCCAAGAGCCGTAACGATTGCAGCCTCGTTCCAATACGCCGGAGGCTGCGCGCCGCCGGCCCCCCACCAGTAGGCGAGCCACCAGAAGGGCGGGTGAACGAGGTCGGTAATATGATCGAAGTGTTTGCCGAACTTGCTCGTTTGTTGAGTGACCCGGGCGAGCTTGCCATCGAGGGTATCGAGAAACGACATCAAGAATCCGACGGCAACCCCTGCAGCGAATTGGCCCTGCGCAAAGAGCGCCATGACGACAAAGACAAGCACTACACTCACAAATGTGATGCTATTGGGCGTTAAGCCGAGATTCGCCGCAAGTCGCGTGGCATGGAAGGCAGGCCAGGGGTAGACGTACTTTGTCACGATGTCGGTGACACCCTTGTACGCGAGTCCGAACGTGGTGCGCTCAATCTCGAGGCAGACGTCCGGGGTGACGCTGCGGATCAGTGGCAGGCTTTGTTTGCGAAGTTCGTAGTCGTAGACCAGCGGCGGCGACTCGGCGGCGATGACGTGGGTGCCAGCCAGGAGCTTTTGGTTGTCGAAGCCGTCGCGGTCGAGCTGCGCCCGCCATTGCTTGGCGTCCTTGCCTTTGCAATAGACCGCGAGCGCGCGCGATTGACCGATTGCATTTTGCGCAAGAAAGACCGAGGGACAGACGCTTCGCAACAGGCTGATGGCACAGCGATCGAGGTAGGTGTCCGCCCGGGCCAGGACGACTTCATCGTGAGCCGCTAGACGGTCTTCTTCGTTTGGCGCCGCTGAGCCCGAGGCTTCGGTGTTGATGTTGACTTGGTTTGCCAACCCCGATTTTTCGAGCTGCTTGGCGAGAGTGTCGTCAACTCGTCGCCCCCAGATCCTATGATCGCAGCTGCCGACCAGCACAAAGGGGGTGTCCGCGGTCGGAGCAGTCGATGCTTTCGTTGCGCCGGTTTCCATTGTGTCCAGGTAGGGCTGAGTCACGTTGCGGGGTCTCGGGAAAGTGGATTGGCACCGTAGCACGGAGCGGCATGACTACTGGAGTTCAAAGCCTCGGTCCCCATCTTGTCTGCGCAATCGCGGAGCGGGGTAGGGGGTGCAGGGCAGCTCGGCTTCCCAGCATTGGTCGCCGCGCGCGGGGACGTTGAGTGTGAGTCCGTGTTGCGTCGCAAAGGAGTTCGTCGCAATTTTCTTCACTGGATAGCGACCCTGGATGGGACCGGGGCGAATGAATGCTCCGCCAGTGGCGCCCCCCATGTAGATCACGAAGCCGAGGTAAGTGAGCACAACCAATCCGACGAGCGCTAAAATGCAGCGCTGCCCAAACCGGTGCGCAGCTTGTAGTTCGTCGCGGGGAAATTGGCTGGATAGCAGTGACGCGGACAAGGCCCACAGCGCTCCACCCAGAAAACGCGGGTCTGGCGCAGCCGCAAACCAGACGATCACGCCAAGCGCGAAGGGCAAAGCGACTCCGAGCTCGGTGGCGCTGGGGCGACGACGGCGATTCGCTGCAGCGAAGCCCGCGACGATAAGTAGGGCCAGGGGGGCAACAAATAACGCGATCGAGTCGCCGTTGCGCAACCGATTTCGCAGCCACGGTGCAAGCCACTCGTTGTTGCCAAGCACCGCTTCCGGCGACTGGCCGGGTGCCCGAGCCCAGCTGACGATCCAGTCGAGCTCCGCGTTTGCGCGCTCGGCGGGAACCTTCCACGAAACTGGGGCTGCGAGTGCGGTGCTCGGGTAAGCGGGGTAGCCGCTGAGTGCAATGCTGCGTATCGACCAAGGTGCGAGTAAACAAATCGCTAGCCCGAGTCCGGGCGCGAGATGCCGCAGCCATGGGCCAAGCGAGCGTTGTTGCAAGTCGAATGTTTGAAGCCCCGCGATCGCAAGGGCTCCGAGTCCAATGGCGGCAAAGCTGAGTTTGACCGTCACGCCCACGGTAGCCAGTGCAGCGACGGCGAGAAATCGGCTGCGCTTTTCGGCATCGCTTACATCGGACTGCGCAGATGCAAGCTCGACCGCGAGCACGACGCCAATGATCAAAACAATCCAATCGGGTCCAGTGCTCGAGACGTGCATGACGCTGGCTGCATAGAGCAGCGGCATCGACATGAGTACGTAGAAAATCCGCGACAAGCCGACGGGGTGCGCGTCGGTCGTTTTGCCGCGGAACCGACTGGTGACGGTTAAGATCGCTGCGTAGAGCAGTAGGCTGGCGCCAAAATTGAAGCCTCGCATGACGCTCGGCCATTGATCGAGTGCGGACAGCCAAAGAAACGAAGCGTTGTTGAAGGCGAGGCGTCCGTGCAGGTTGCCGAGCCCCAATGCCAAGGGAGCCTCACTTGCCCACTTGATCGAAGTGAGGTGATACAAGCCAGAGTCGATCGATCGCAGAGGTGCGAGGCCGCGATTCGCGAGCCAAAGGGCAAACAGTACGAGGCCCACGCTGAGGCTCCAATGCTCGGGGCGTGCAATGCGCATCGCGTCGACGAGTGCTGCCCGATTCCAGACAAGTCCCAGTAAGCCAACACCAGCGAGGGTCGGGCTGACCCACGGCGAGTTGAGGGCGAATTCGAAATGGATGAGTTGCAAGCTTCCTACGACCACTGCGAAACCGGTCCAGAAGCAAGTGGTAAGGTCGACCTTGGTGTGGCCTGTCAGGATGCGATGGGTGCTTGCTCCCGCTCCTAGGAGTGCGGCAGCAACGACGATGGCCGCGGCGATGATCATGAGCATGCTGATAATCATGGCGACCTTTGCCGGCTTCTATAGCGTTTTGCCTTGAATGGGTTTGTTCGGGCCTGGCGCTGTTGCCGCGCCGGGCTCAGTAGCGTCGTCGCCACAGAGTCAGGGCCGCGAGGCCCACGATGATGGCCCACCAGAAGGTGACAAGGCGGATCAAAATTGTGGACGCCGCCGCAATGGCAGGTGGCATGGCGGGGCCTCCGAACTCCTGCAGAAGACCGGTCATCGAAGCTTCGGTGAGCCCAAGTCCTCCCGGCAGCATCGAGAGTGTACCGGCCAACAGCGGTGTCGAGTAGGCGAAGAGACTCTCGGATACAGTGAAGTCCACGCCAGGAAAGCTGCGTACCAGCACAAGCAAGGCGAAGCAGTGGGTGCCCCAGGCTAGAATTCCAAGCATTGTCGCAAGGACAAAGGGCCTGGGTGCGACCAGCGCGCCCAGGTTTTTATAGGCGTCCGCAAGTGAGTCGGTTTGATTTTTCAGGATGGGTAGGTGTGCGCAAAGGCCAAGAGCAGCTTCGCCTACCGGGCGTATCGTGCAGACTGCCATGATGGCGGCGACGAAAAATCCGCCGGCGACGGCAACGTAGTAGCCCTTGTCGAGGGAAAGGCTGCCAAGCGAAGCGAGCAAGACCATCGCTGCAAGATCGGTAATGCGCTCGGCCATAACGACGGGGGCGGTTGTCGCGACCGAGATGCCTCGGCTTTGCTTGAGGAGCGCGCTCTTGAGCAGTTCGCCGACCTTCATCGGCGTTAAGGTCATCGACAGTCCAGCGAGGCAAACGGTTGCGCTCTCCGCCATCGGGATGTTGACGCCGACGGTTTGCAGCAGGTTCTGCCAGCGGAAAATCCGCACGATGTAGTTCAAGGTCGAAAGGAAGAGTGCGAGTAGGAGCACTCGGGGGGATACCGTGGCACTGGCTTCGATGATTGCCGCTGCGTCGCCATAGAAGAGCAGGCCCGCCCACACGGCGACCCCCAACAAGATGCCTATCAGCAGGCGCGGGATCCACTTGCGGTCGGCGTCTTGCGCATCGTTGCCGGTGCCCGCTGTGGCGGTCGGGGCCGGTTGGCGGCTAGGCATGCATTGGTTCCATCAGGCGCCAACTATAGTCGCCGCCCCCGTGGCTTGCTAGAGAACGCAAGCTCCTAGTGCGCGGGGCCGCGAAGGCGCGCCATGGGTGTTTCTTCCTTCAACCGCTCGATGGGATAGCGCCAGCGTACGACCCGGCGGCCTTCGAAATGTGCGAGCAAACGTTGGTTGTTCTGGTCGCCCTGATCCCATGCAAATACGACATCACTGGTTTCGATGTCGATCTCATTGTGGATAAAGAGTGGGTTGTAGCGCTCGTCGCTGTCGGCCTCGACTAGGACAAGGTCGCCGGGCTGGACTTGTTTATGCAGCTCCTCGTAGAGCTCGTAGCTGATCTTGCGTTGGTTCCAATACGGTCCCGTCAGCCCGACTTTCGGAATGTAGATCGTGGCTCCGTAGAATACGAAGCCAAGGACGACTGTCGTTACCAGCGTTCGAGCGCTGCGTTCATCCATGCGAGGCACAAGCTCAAGGAGCAGCCGCGGCGTTGTGCGAATGCCCTCGACCGTGAGGATCGCAAGGTAGGGCAGCAGGCAGTAGTAAAAGCGCGCACCGAACGCGACGCCGTTGTACCAGTAGCCGGCGTACGAAACGACGAAGGCTGCGACGACGGCTGCACAAAACTTGTGTTGCCAAGCGAGACGACCAAACAACAGACATACCAGCACAAATGAAAGCGAAGCCAGAGGCCAACCGAACAGGTCACTGTTCATCACCGTCATATTGAAGTTGAGGTTTTGAGCGGCGCGAAAAAGATCGTGTCCGGGCGTGGGGAAAGAACTCGCCCAAGGCAACCCAATGTCGGCGCCAAAGCCATAGCGGTTGGCGGGGGCTAGGAAATAGAGGGGAGGCACTCCCCATTCACCTGTGAGGATGCGGTTGTAAATGCCGTACAGAGCGCTGCCGAAACCCGAGCCGACGATCGACAACGCGGTCGCAATCCAGGAGGCCCGGGAACGCTGAAATAGTGCAAAGAACAGCACCGTTGGCCCCCACACGAATGCCGCCGAAACGGGTCGAACGAGAATGTGAAACGCGATGGCGCAGGCCGCGACGACACCCCAGCCGATCGATTGCTTGCGTACGGACTTCAAGAAGCCGAGCACGAATACAGTCGAGGCGAGCAACGAAGCGTTGTGGGACATGAAGCCCGCGGACATGAACAGGAAAAATGGCGATACCGCGCACAACAAGAGTGCGAAGTTCGCGCGGCGTACATCGAACAACTCGCGCCACAAATGCCACATGGCAAAGAGGCACAGGCCAGCGAGAACGGGGTTAACGAGCCAGGGTTGTCCGAGGGCAACACCGAGGCTCAACACGATTGGCCAGCCGGGAGGGAATACGCTGAAGGTCCTGCCGTCGAGGTTGACGCTCCATGGTGCCGGGAAAAAATCGGGTAGCGCGGGAGTGTCCGCATAGAACTTTCCGAGCGTGAAAATCTTGGCCTGAAATACGTACGCGTAGCCATCTGGAATGTGGGGGATGGGGTCGAGAATGAAGTAGGCAAGACCCAGGGCGGCAAGAGTGCCCCATACAAAGAGCAGCACGGTCGCACCCGGGTGAAGCTCGCCCAACAGTCCCTCGAGCCGGGTGCAGATGCGTTGCCACAGCTCCCAACGACAGATCGCGACTGCCAGAGCGAGGGTCCCGACCAAGCCAATGAGCCCCAAGGAGTAGGGCCGGAGGTGGGGGCTGTACCAATTGAGGTTGTAGTTGCTGAAAAACATCACAGCGCAAAACACGACAGCGCGGAGACTCCACTGCGCGGCGCTTCGATGTTTTTCGTTCGTCATTCTCTCGCAGATCCGGTTCGCCAGTCGATGGGATGGAGTTGTCGCTCAGGTACAAGACAAGTTAAACCAGTTTGGCTTCATCCTGCGCCAACAAGTGAATTGATTGTGGATACCCGCAACGACCTCAACAACTACGCCCCCTACGCGACCCACGTCGGGTTGCGCAAGCCGTTGCTTCGAACACTAGTGCATCATCCCCCGGGGCGTGGCGGCAAATTTTGATTGCAGGTTGGGTGCGCAGTCCGGAGCACTCACGCAATGGCAGACAACCATCGCGCGTGTGCATGGGCAACGACGCGCTGCAAGAGTTGTGTTGGCTGGAAAATTGATGTGACACTCTCACTTCGCAAAATGGTATTGTCGCCTCCGCGCTCGCCGCAGCCAGCGACGTTTTTTGATGGATAGGCCATTCAGAGCAGATCTTGGACGTGTACGAAGGCTTTGGAGAGCGTCACTCATGAAGGCGTCCTCATTGAACCCCGAAGACAACATCACCGGCGATACCGCGCAAGCCTCCGCCGAAACCACGAACGACGCTGGGGCGTCGTCTGTCTTGCGCCCGGCGGATGAGCGGTTCGTGCCCTTCGTGCTTGTCTTCTTGGGCTGTGTCTACTCCTCTCTACTTCTGCTGAGCGACTTGCTTCCGTTTGTCGATTTGCCGTTTCACCTCGGCGTCGCGACGGTTGTCCGCGGTTACGGAGAAGCGGGGAACCAATTTAGCGACTACTTCACTTTGCAGATCGCGGGACAGCCCAACGTCTTCTACTTGTGGTTTTGCAGCCTGTCGATTTTCCCATCGGTTGAGTTCGCAAATAAAGTCTACTTCTCGCTCTATTCGTTTTTGTTGCCGATGTCGTTGTACGCAGTGATTCGACAACTGCGTGGCAATACCTGGTTTTCGGTTCTGGGTTTTCTGTATCTCTACAATTTCAATACGCACTGGGGGTTCGTCGGGTTCGTGGGCGCGATGCCTGCGGTCGTGTTCTTGTTCGCACTTGTGCTGCGCCATCTGCGCGAACCCACCGCACTGACTTACGTCGGTATTGCAGTGGGCGCCCTTTGTTTATTTTTCATTCATGTCCTGGGGGCCTTGTTCTTTCTGTGTGTCTACGGACTGACGTGCTTGCTGCTCTATGGGGCCGATCGCAAGCAGTTCGCGAAGTCGATGCTGCTGATCGTGCCAACGGTGGTGCTAGTCGGTGGGTGGTGGATCGGAACAGTCTCCGAGAGTGAGCAAAGTCTCGGCGAGTTCCTGATGAGTTACTACCAAGACTCGTACGCGCGCTCGTTTCGCGTCCGCTCGTTCTTCTTCATCTTTGACAATTCCTATCTCGCCGGTGGGCGCCAGGGCTTGATCTGGGGCGGCTTGATCGCCGCGCTCAGCATGTCGTTTATCGGTTGGGCTGCGGTCTTGGAGTGGAAGACGTTTCTTCCGACTTTGAAGGAGCGCCGTTTTCGCCCCGCCATCGCATTCGTGCTCGGTGCGGCTTTTTGTTTTTTGTGCTTGCCCGAAGGTTTGCCGGGGCAGTGGGCCTTGAACCAGCGATTCTCGGTGTACTTCATCCTCGGGGTGATCGCGCTTTCGAGTGTGTTCGAGCTGAAGATGCTTCCGCGTCCGCTCGTGATTGCGGTCATACTGAGTGGCTGCCTGGTCCACGCCGCGCTCTATGCGGATTACTTCCGTGACTTCGGTGAAGAGACCGATGGCTTCGCCGAAGCCATCCTGCCCGTGGCGGGCGAGACGAGGCTCGCGGGTTTGATTCTCGAGCCGCACTTTCGTGGCACGCTCTCCTACCTGCATTTTTCGAACTACTACATTGTTCGTCGGCAGGGAATCGCGGTCAGTCGCAT
>JBLHOB010000097.1:0-8414 GCA_047619425.1 Myxococcota bacterium | reverse complement strand
GGCCACAACGACCCCATTACTGGCAAAGAAGGGATTCGCGTTTCACTGATCAAGATGCGCGACGCCGTGCAGTACGTGCACGACGCAACCATTGCGGGGATGAACGCCGGCAAGACCATGGAAGAGTTGATGGTCGAAGTCGAACTTCCGCCGGAGCTTGAACTGAGCCAGGTGCATGGGCGTGTGATGTGGGCGGTCAAGAGTATTTGGGAGTACTACGCGACATGGTTTCACTTCGATTCGACGACTGAGCTTTTCCCGGTTCCGATTTCAACGGTGTACGCCGACATTGCCGAGCTTGCGGGACGCGATGCGCTTGTTGTGAGGGCGAAGGCGTACTTGGCGGCAGAGGAGCCTTTGAAAGCGTTGCACTTGCTTGAGTTTGTTTTGGGTGATGAGGTGAATCATCGCGCGGGGCTTGAGACTCGTAAGGAGGCGTTGGACTTTTTGCTTGAACGGGCGAGGGGGACTTTTGGGAATAGCTATGAGATGGACTGGATCAAATATCGGCTTCGGGATACGGCGGCTCGGTTGTTTGAGGATGGTGGTGAAGCTTCTTAGGGGCGGGGGCGCGGCCGGGGCGAGTGTGTCTTTCCGCGAATGGCTCCTGGCTTTCGGGGCCTTTGTTGTGGGGCGGGAAGGTTCGGTCTACGGGTAGGTTTCGTTGAGCGGGGGTTTGTGTCCGCTTTATTTCGCTGCAAGACACACTCGCCCCGGCCGCTACGCGGCGGGAAGCTTGAGGGTGTCTTGTGGGGGGCGAGCAGCTGGAGTCCCTTGTGTGGGGTGCGGCTTCGCCGGCCGCTTTGCGGCGGCTAGTGGGGTTAGAGGTCGGACTGCTGGACTAGGGTGCAGGTTGGTTTGGGGTGGGTTTTGGCTCGGATCCAGCGGAGGCACATGGTGCCTCGGACGTGGCTGGCGGGATCGATCCAGTTGCCGGTGGATGGCTTTTGGTGGGAGATGATGATGCGGACGGCTCCGTCGGATTCGTAGTTGGCTCCGTGATGGTTGATGTCGATTGGGTGGTAGCGGTAGTCGAGTGATTCCATCCAGTAGTTGTTGAGTTGGAAGTTCCAGTAGTCACACGGTGGTGGGGTGGCAACGATCACGAGGGCTTGGCCTGGTTCGACTTCCCAGTAGCCGTGGTAGTAACAAATGTTGGGGTCGCCGTGGGCGGCTTTTGCGATGGCGGGGTCGAGGAGTCGGAGTTCGTTGGGGTAGCGTGCGAAGCTTTCGGTCCAGTCGGTGAATAGGCTCGCGGTGCCGAGCACGTAGTTACTGGCTGCGGCTAAGCCTTCGTCTACTTTTTCTGGCGTGATGGGGACGGCGCCGCCGTCGGCGCCGATGCGTTCGATTTCGAGGTCGGCGATGACTTCGGTTTTTCGGTCTTGGAATGTTTGGCGAACGATGAGGGACGAAGTGTCGGCCTCCATTCGGAGCCAGTTTTTTCCCGGCTGCTGTTCATTGCAGCTCAAGATGATTTCGAAGTGGTCGTCGTCATCCATCTTGAGGTCGACGCCTTCGATGTAGCCGCTTTGTCCCATACGTCCATCTGAGCCGTAGTTGCCGAAGTAGGTTCCCATGCCGAGATAGTGGACGGTGTTGCGCTTGCCGCGGATCCGGTAATCGAACTCGCCCGAAATGGCGGCGCTTTGATAGTAGTTATCCGGGTTGTCGGCCCCGATCTTTACGGTTTCGTGGGCGGGCCGTCGCAGGACGGGAAACTCCGGGTCGGCGAACTCGATGTAGGACTCAAGTGCGACCCGGGTGAGCCGGCTCAAATAACGAAACCCCTCCGCACGCTCGAAGGGGTCGTTGGGTGATGCGTCGCGGAGGATGACATTGCCTGCGCTCTTTAGCGTGTCGCAGAAGTCGTCCCAAGATTGGCCGCTTTTGATGCGCGCCTCGGATTCGCTCGACAGGGTGTCACCTCCACAGCGCGTCTATTGCAATTGCGAGCAATCTTGCTTGTTAGGCCTTTGCGCCTTCGACTAGCCAGTCGATCAGCACGCCGTACATGCCTTCGACGGTTGCCTTGGCGGTGGCTTCGTCGGTGCCCTTGGCGACCATGGTGCCCGCCCAGTCGATGCGGCTGCCGTCGCCCATCTCGCTGACCGTGACGGTTGCGCTGTACTCGTCGACCGGGAGCGGGTTGCCTTCCGGGATCGTGTAGCCAATGCGTCGCGCAAGATCGTCACGCTCGACGAGCTTCTCGCGTACAGGCGGGTTGTCGGGGCCGGTGAAGATGTTGCGAACCATGCCAACGCCTTCGCCGTCAACGGTGCTCTCGGCGACGCCCTTCATCCAACCGATGCTGCCGAAGTCGGCCAACATTTCATAGATCACGTCTGCGGATACGTCGCAGTCTTTACTGACCAGAATTTCAATCACGATTGTTCCCCTCGCTTGCCCGTGCGGGGTGCCGCCCGGGCTCTTGGTTTGCCTAGTCGAGCACTGCGGTGGCGATCTGCTCTTCGAGGTGCGCGGTGTCCCACCAGGTGATCTGCAGCTGCTTGGCGCGGCGGAAGTAGAGCTGAATGTCGTACTCGACCGTGAAGCCAACACCGCCGAAGACCTGCTCGGCCATAGCGGTGAGGTCGCGATAGGTCTGACAGGCGAAGAGCTTCGCCATCGGAGCGAGGCGGTCGACCGGCTTGCCAACTTCCGCAGCCCATGCGGCTTCGTACATCAGCGTACGCGCGCCGGCGACGTTGGTCGAAGCGTCGGCAAGGTAGTGAGAGATGGCCTGGAAAGCGGCGAGAGGCTTGTCGAACTGCTCACGCTCTTTGGCAAACTCGCACGTGATATCGAGCGCTTGCTGAGAGCCGCCAACGGCGAGTGCTGCAAGCAAGATGATGCCCTCGTACATCGCAGCTTGAAACGAAGCCCAGTCGCCTACAACGTCTGCCTTCGAGACTTTGACGCCGTCGAAGTCAACGCGGTACTGGGTGTCGGATGCGAGGCTCTCCAACTGGGTGAGCTTCACGCCCTTGGCCTGCGGGTCGACGAGGAAGATCGAAATGTCGGTCTCGGCGTCGCCGGTGCGGGCGAGGACGAGCATGCGAGCCGATGCGCTTGCGAAGTGGACATGCATCTTGGTGCCGCTGATCGTGAAGTCGTCACCGCTGGCTACCGCGCGGATCTGAACACCCTTCGGGCCAAAGCTATTGTGCGGCTCGAGCCATGCCGGGGTCAAGACTGCGTCGCCGCTTGCGATCTTGGGCAGCCATGTATTTTTCTGGTCTTCAGTGCCCGTGGCGAGCAAGACCTTTGCCGAGAGGAAGGCGCTGTGAAAGTGTGGGGTCGGGGCGAGAGCGCGGCCCATTTCTTCGTAGGCGATCGCGGCTTCCATGATGCTCATGTCCGAGCCACCGTACTGCTCCGGGATCACGATGCCCGTGAGGCCGAGTTCTGCGAACTGCTTCCAGAGATCTTCGGGGTAGCCCTTCGGGTCGTCTTCCATCGCGCGAACGACTTCGGGAGTTGAAAGTTCGCTGCAAACGCCGCGAACCGTGTCGCGCAGCATGTCTTGTTCTTCAGTGAAATCGAGATTCATTTTAGTGTCCTCGTAGGGATGGCTCATGGAAGTTGATAGTCGATGGATGTCAATTAAGCCGTTAGGGCTTCCACTGGTCGCCTTTGCGCTTCCAGGGGTTGTCGTTTGCGTCACCCGGAACTGCAACGCGTACCGTGCAATCGGTCACGGTCTTCTCGCCGACCGTGAGGTTGATTTCGAGGGTTGCCCAGTGGCAGCCGGCGTCGTCGGCCGAGATGTCACTAACGTTTCCGCGAAACACCATGGTGTCATCGGGGTAGACCGAGTCCTTCATGCGAAAGTGCATCTTGCCCAAACGCCCCTTCGGTCCAGACCAGTCCGTGACGTACTTCTCAAACCACGTCGATTGGTTGGGTGTGTTCAAGAAGATGTTTCGCGTGCCGTTGCGGTTGATCGCGAAGTCTTTGTCGTGGTGCATCGGTCGGCAATCGCGGGTCGCGAGTGCGCCCAAAATCACTGTCGTTGCGGTCACGTCGTAGGAGAACTCGGGCAGTGCGTCGCCGTTTGTGATCTCGCTTGCGGTCAGGTTTGTAATTGCTGCGCTCACGATGCGGGCCTCCTGTAGCCAAAGCCCGTATAGGACTCGGTTCCGACGTACTCGTCTTTCTGGTTGTGGTAGATGACGTCGATTAACCAAAAGCGGCCGGTGCCGAGCTTGGTGGTCTTCGGGTCGCTGAGAGTGCGCAGTATCTGGGCGGTGCGGAGCATGTCACCGGGGCGCACGGGTTCGCCAAAGGTCACGGTGTAATCACTCATGATGGCTTCAGGGAGGTCGAGTGCCTCTTTGAGATCGAAGTGGATCTGCAACGGCAACGCTTGCTTCGTGCGTCCGGGCGCCCAGTGGTGCGGGCGAAACCACGTGGAGATCATGGTCGGCGGGGCGATGATGCCGTCGGTGAGTTCTTCTGCGACGTCATCTTCCCAATACAGCGGGTTGCCCATCTCGACTGATGAGCACGCCGTCCAGATGTAGCCGCGCTCGACCGGGAAGTCGCCGACTTCTTTGTAGCGTTCTTCGCCAACCCACTTGGCGACTTCGGCCGGCACTTCCGGCATGGTTTCACTCATGATGTTGCGCTCCTTCTTGAGGCGTCTAGATGGCGTTGTCAGCGGTGCACGGGGTGACCCGTTACTTGACTGCGCCTTCGGAATTTAGTTTTGCGATTTCGGCGGTGTCGTAGCCCGCGGCTGCGAGCAGCTCGACGGCGTCGCTTTCACCAAACGGTCGCACCTTGTGATGCGGCTGGGTGCGGTGTCCGCCGGCGAGGATCGGGCTTACCTGGCGAAACTCGCCGTGTTCTTCGTGGGTAGCCTGCATGAAGATCTTACGGGCCTCGTAGTGAGGTTGGTCGACGAGTTCGGGGATCGTCAGCACCGGCGCCACGCACGTGTCGTTGGGCGCGAGGGCTTCCGTCCATTCGTCGCGGTCGCGGGTGAGGAAGGCGGCCTTGAAGGCAGCGCGGATCTCATCTTGTACGGCGTCGTCCATCTGGGACTTGGCGTACTGGGGGAGATTCAGTGCGTTGCAAAGATTGACGAAAAACTTCGGTTCAATCGCACCGACCGAAACCCACTTGCCGTCCTTCGTCGGGTAGACGTCGTAGAAGGCATAGCGGCCAGTGAGCAACACATCGCGAGGCCCGGCAACTTCGCCAGTTGCAAGGTATTGGTCAATCGAGAGGGCCATCAATGAAAGGACGCCTTCGGTGGCGGAGACGTCGAGAAAGGAGCCAGTGCCCGTCACGCTGCGGCGTACCAGGGCGGCCATTACACTCATTGCAGCGTGCATGCCGCCGCCCGCACTATCGGCCACCGTTGCACCCGGGATCGGTGGACCACCGTCTGCTCTGGGCTCCGTGCAGGCGAGAAAGCCCGACATCGCGAGGTAGTTGATGTCGTGACCGGCCCAGGTGGAAGCCGGCCCATCTTGTCCGTAGCCCGTGGTCGAGCAGTAGACGATGCGCGGGTTGTGGGCTTTGACTTCGTCGTAGCCGATGCCGAGACGTGCAACGACGCCGGGCCGAAAGCTTTCAATGACCACGTCCGCTTGTTCGGCGAGGCGGAGAAATGCTTCGCGCCCCGTGTCGGACTTCATGTTGATCGAGACATGTTTTAGGCCGCGGCCAGCGCCATAGGTATGGAAGGGCGGTTGGATCTGGATGCTGCCGTTCTTAGACAGCGGGCCAACTTGTACAACGGTTGCTCCGTAGTCGGCGAGGGTGCGCGCGGCACGCGCGGCGGGGCCGACGCTCGCGAGGTTGAGCACGGTGATGCCATCCAAAAGGGGGGGCGTGGACATTCGGGGCCTCGGCCTAAAAATTGGTCGTAAAACGATGGGATTAGGCCACCGAATATATACGATACGCGGCGTATAGTAAATGAGTTAGAGCGCTTGATTTAGCGGTCACCCCCAGGGGCGTCGCTTGTGATCAGGATCAAAAAAACATCGTATCTATTGGATATAAAAGACGAAAATAACGTTTTCGGTTGGATGCGACTGCCCGCTACCAGCCAAGTGCTTCCGCGACCCGCTCAAGCTCAGCGGGGTCTGCGGTGGTTGGGACCAGGCTCACCTCGTCTGCGCCCGTGTCCTCGACGCGCTTCAACATGTCGGCCAGCTCCTGGGCTGAGTCGCAGCGCACACTCTTCGCAAGTTTCGTGGCCACAGTCGGGCCAAAGAAATTGAGGTAGCGATTGAGATAGGTGTCGAGTTGGTCCCGTGCGTTTGAGCCCAGGGCGAACCAAAAACTCGTCACCAGGCGCGGAGGTTTTTCGCGCTCGGCCTCGTGCCAATACTTTTGCGCCAGCGCGAAGGCGTTGCTGATTTCATCAATCGAGGGCCCGAAGCTGAAGCCCGCTAAGCCGTCGGCCCAGCGCGAGATGTGTTTGATGGCCGGCTGCGAAATGGAGCCGACCAAAATTTCAGGGCCCCCGGGTTGCAACGGTGCGGGCTCGACAGGGCGCAACGGCCCGTCGACCACGATCTCACCACGCCAGACTCGCTTCATCGTTTCGACTTGCTCTTCGAGTTGCGAAAGTCTGCGCGGGCTGAATACGGCGCCAACGGCCTTGTAGTCCTCTTCGCGCGCGCCTGCTCCGACGCCGAGGCAAAGGCGTCCATTCGAGACGACGTCGATGGTCGCAAGTTCCTTCGCTCGGTTGACCGCGTTGTGCATCGGCATGATGAGCACGTAGGACATGATTTGAACGCGCTCAGTGACTGCGGCCGCAACGCTAAGCGTCACCATTGCAGCGGGGTTTGGAAAGTTGATGCGCTCTCCGACCGCGAGGCTTGAGTAGGGCGCGCTGTCGATCCCGCGGCACCACGCGAGCAACGCGTCGCGGTCGAGTCCGGGAACCATCACAGGAACATTCATGCCAATTTTCATGGGAGCCTCATTTGCATCGCTTGCCGTTGCCCGAACGTACTGGGTTTAGTTCCGCGAAGTCGTTTCGCCAAATGGTTCCCAGAAAATAACGCGTATGGGAACAAGAATTGTTTGTATGGGAGTGCAATTCCATCGGTAACCAAAGGTGCCCACACGCGACTCAACCTTCGAACGCAGGTCGCGAATTCGGGCCGCCAAGTGAACATGCAGGCTGAATGTGCAAAGTCGCTGCGAAAGCAAGCGTAAGCACGCAATACGGAACCGTGCTCCAGCGAGTGACGGTGATGGTTTCGGCTAGGGTGTCCCAGCGTCGTGCCGGGGGGCCGATCCAGAGAGGGTCGCCCCCTTTACGTGCGCCTTCGGCTCGCCGTGGCATTTCGGCGATCAGCAAGCCGTTCAATCTTGCTAGTGTGAAGGCAGTCGTGCAACGCACCGCGTGATGCGCGTTCGGTCAGTCTCGTCGTGGCGACACGCTCGCTTATGCGTGAACGGGAACGGGGAAATGCGGGATGAAGATCGGTGTCACGATGCACGCCACGGACAAGGCGATGAACGTTGTCGATCTCGCGCGTGAAGCTGAAGCGCGTGGTTTCGCTTCTCTCTATGTCCCCGAGCACACCCACATTCCGACTAGTCGCAGAACTCCTGCACCGACGGGAGCTGCCGAGCTTGACGAAGAGTATCTCCGCAGCCCCGACCCCTATATCGTCTTAGCGGCGGCGGCCAGTGTGACGCGAACCATTCGCCTCGGTACCGGGATCGGTCTTCCCGCCCAGCACGACCCTATTACTTTCGCAAAGCAGATTGCGACTCTCGATGTCGTTACCGAAGGCCGCCTCGTGCTGGGCGTGGGCTTTGGGTGGAACGAAGAGGAAATGGAAAACCATGGTGTGCCCTTCAAACGGCGACGTGCAATGGTGCGCGAGCACATGCTTGCGATGCAGGAGCTTTGGGCCAACGATGTCGCCGAGTACCACGGCGAGTTTGTTGACTTTGCGCCGAGCTGGCAGTGGCCCAAACCGATACAGCTGCCTCGTCCTCGCACCCTGATCGGTGGTGGTGTCGGGCCCAAGTTGTTTGAGCACATTGCCGAGTACGCAGATGGTTGGATGCCGATTGGCGGGGCGGGGCTGAAAGAGGCGCTGCCGCGTTTGCGCGCGGCGCTCGCCGCGCGCGGCCGCGACCCGGCTTCGCTCCATATTGTGCCCATGGGTATTGCCCCCGATGCGGCGAAGCTCGACTACTACGAAACGCTCGGCGTTACAGAGGCTGTTCTGCGTCTCCCGTCGGCAGAGCGCGATGTCGTCATGCCGGTGCTCGAGAGCTTTGAGCAGTATCTTTCGCGCTGATGCAAGAGCCACGGTACATCCACGGCATCGCGCGTCACCCAAAACGGAGTAGTAGATGAAGCGCGAGACTTCGATCGACATCACCAGGCGATTGATCGCACATGTCTTGGCGGACACGACCGA
>JBLHOB010000096.1:0-8421 GCA_047619425.1 Myxococcota bacterium | reverse complement strand
GCGAGTGAAAGGCCTATGACGAGTGCGATCGGGTCGGCGCCGGTCATCATTGCGGCGATGATGCCTGCGAAGACAAGGCCGAGTCGCAAGATGAGTACAACGACCCAGGGACCACCGCCTTGCACGATGCCGCTAAAGAGCGCATCCGCGGTGCGGTGAAGAAAGCGAAAGTTCATCGTCTCGAGAGCCGCACCGATCGCGAGACTGCCGGCAAAATGCGGCGTCGCAATAGCAAGGGACGCGGCGACTGCGCCGGCGCTTATTCCCAAGTTCAGTTTTTCGGCGGGGTAGAACTTCATCGAGTCTTCAGCTGCTTTCTTTTGGGTTCGCTGTCTGTGGCTTTGCTGTAGTTGGTCTTGCTTGGTGCTGCCTAGTCTTTGTCCAAGTCTTCGTCTTCGTCTTCATTCAACTTCGTTTCGAGCTTCGAATAGTCTTTGACGTCTTCTTCGCTCGGTCTCATGCGCACAATCCGAAGCAGCATTGCTGCGAATCCAATACCAACTCCGATCAACATGCCGATCGGCGCTGACTCAAACTGGGTGTCGCACCACCAGCCAAATCCAACTGCGATTGGCACTGCGAGAACAGCTTCGAAGGCCGCTTGGTACGTGGCCGACTGTTCCTTACTCAGTTGCTTGCCTAGACGTTTTTTCGTTTCGTGTTCCTTGAACCGATCAAACACATCGACGTGTTCACTTGGGCTCTCTGGGGTTCACTTGGATCTTTTGCGCGGGCGGACCGGAGCGGTTTTCGATGCGCCAATCACCCGCAAAATTCGTTTGGGCGGTGCTTCTTTCGAGCTTGGATCACGATCGGGGCCGGTTGGATCGGGGGCGTTCAAAAGGTTCTCAAACCCGTAAAAGGCCCCTCAGGCGGCGGCATACTAGCCGACCTCCTAGACCCCCTCAACGCCGTTACAGGCCGAGAAACGCAATGGCAACCATTAGTTGCGGGGGCGCGGCGCGGCGCAGAATCAAATTTCTGCGGCGGCCTTGAGAGCCACGCGAGCTGTCTCGAGGGCTGCGTCGATGTCCGACTTCTTGTGGGCCAGCGAGACGAAGCCGGCTTCAAAAGCCGACGGGGCGAGATAGACCCCGCCTTCGAGCATGACTGTGAAGAAGCGCGTGAAGCGCTCGATGTTGGCCGCTTTCGCGTCCAAGAAGTTATTGACAGGCCCCTCGTGAAAGAAGAACCCCATCATCCCACCGGCCGACGCGGCAGAAAATGCGACGCCTTCTTCTTTTGCGATCTTCACGAGCCCCTTTGAAAACTGCTGGGCTCGAGCTGTGAGCTTCTTGTAGACCCCATCTCGTCCGAGTTGGCGCAGGGTTTCGAGCCCCGCCGCCATCGCGAGCGGGTTCCCGGACAAGGTGCCCGCCTGGTAGATGTTTCCCTCGGGTGCGATCTGCTCCATCAAGTCTCGGCGGCCGCCGTACGCCGCGGCGGGCATCCCGCCTCCGACGACTTTGCCCAGGCACGTGAGATCCGGCGTGACGCCGAACAGAGTCTGCGCGCAGCCCCGATGAACGCGAAACCCGGTCATCACCTCGTCAAAAATGAGGATGGCCCCGTTATCGCTGCACAATTGCCGCAGACCTTCCAAAAATCCGGGCACAGGAGCGATAAATCCCATGTTCCCGGCGATGGGCTCGACGATCACGCACGCCAGGTCGTCGCCCCAGCGCTTGAAGGCGTCGGCGACAGCCTCGAGGTCGTTGAAGGGAGCCTGAACCGTGAGCTCCGTCATGGCAGCCGGCACGCCGGGAGAGCCCGGGATCCCGAGCGTCGCGACGCCGCTACCCGCGCCGACCAGCAAGCCGTCGGAATGTCCGTGGTAGCAGCCATCAAATTTGAGGATCCGCGAGCGACCCGTCGCACCGCGGGCAAGCCGAATGGCGCTAAGAGTCGCCTCGGTGCCGCTGCTCACCATGCGGACCTTGTCGATGCTCGGGACGATCTTGCAGATCTCCTCGGCGAGCTCGATTTCGATCTCGGTCGGCGCGCCAAAGCTTGTGCCGTTGCGCATCGTCTCGCGAATGGCTCGAAGCACGGGAGGATAGGCGTGACCAAGAATTAACGGCCCCCAGGAACCCACGAAGTCGATGTACTCGTTGCCGTCCACATCCCAGACGTGGCAACCCTTCCCGCGATCAATAAAAGGAGGCACACCTCCGACCGAACCGTAGGCGCGAACCGGTGAGTTCACTCCGCCCGGGATGGTTTTGGTGGCGCGTTCGAGTAATGCGCGAGAGCGCTTGAGCGTCATCGTCTCTCCGAGCCGAAGCCGAGGTCTCGGTTTCGGGAGTTGGTGCGCGGTCGATGCGGATCGCTTCTACTTTGAAGGGCCTCGTTGATGGGCCTAGCCGCGCTTGGTTGCGCTTCGTCGCACTGGATATGCACGCGCGATTGCCTTGGGCGTGTGCGGTGACTAGACCGACTTACTTGTCGACGTCATCATCGCCACCATCTCCATCATCGACATCACCGGCGTCCGACTCCGCGTCTGTATCTGTCTCTGCACCTGTCTCGGTAGCAGAGTCAGCCGCATCGTCGGCGACAACCTCCAGATCATCAACAGCATCCGCATCATCGGGTGTCACGGGGGCGACTGATCCTTCGTCTCCCTCTTCTTCTACCGCTGCCTCGAACTGGCTTTCGGCGATGGGCTCGACAGAAACAATCTTTTCGCCGCGATCGAGGTTCATGACGCGAACACCCTGTGTCGCGCGACCCATGGTTGAGATCGAGTTCACCGGGCAACGCAACACTTTGCCACCGCTCGTGATCAACATGAGTTCGTCGCGTTCGACCACTTGCGCAATCCCGACCACGTTGCCGTTCCGCTCGTTGGCGCGGATCGCGATAATGCCCTGTCCACCGCGGCGTTGGATTCGGTAGTCCTCGAGCGGAGTGCGCTTGCCATAACCGTTCTCAGTGACGGTGAGGATCGTCGCGTCTGGGGACAAGATCTCCATGCCGACGACCTTGTCGGTGTCGTTGAGCGCAATGCCCCGCACACCGGCTGCACCGCGTCCCATCGGGCGAACCTCGTGCTCGCCAAAGCGAATCGACTTGCCCGCCTTGGTCGCGAGGATAATTTCGTTGCTTCCGTTTGTGCGACCGACCGCAATAAGCTCGTCGCCATCGGTCAGGTTGATCGCGATGATGCCGGCACGCCGCGGGTTCGCAAACGAGCTGAGCTGTGTCTTCTTGATCAAACCGTTGCGAGTACTGAGCAGGATGTAGTTGTCGTCTTCGTTCTCGGCTTTTTCGAAACTGCGCACCGGGAGCATGGTCTGTACGACTTCGTCACTCGCCAAGTTGAGGACGTTGACGATCGCCTTGCCCCGCGCTGCACGTCCAAGCTGCGGCAGTGCGTGGACCTTGATCCAATGCACGCGCCCCTTGTTGGTAAAGAAGAGCACGTAGGCGTGGGTAGACGCCACAAACAAGTGCTGCACAAAGTCTTCGTCGCGAGTCGTCATCCCGCGCGCACCCTTGCCACCGCGGCGTTGCGCGCGGTACTGGGTGACGGGGTTGCGCTTGATGTAGCCGAGATGCGAAAGCGTCACGACCATGTCTTCTTCGACGATCAGGTCTTCATTCGTAATGCCATCGATGGGAACGGTGATCTCCGTGCGGCGTTCGTCACCGTACTTCTCCGTTACCTCTTCGATCTCTTCAATCACGACCTCGAGAATGAGTTCGTCGCTTGCGAGCAATGCTTTGAGGTCGGCGATCTTCGCGCGCAACTCCTGCAACTCGTTCAAGATCTTCTCACGCTCGAGCGCGGTGAGTGCTCGCAGGCGCATCTCAAGGATGGCTTGAGCCTGACGTTCGGTGAGCGCAAAGCGCACAATCAACTGTTCGCGTGCCGCGTTGGCGGAGTCCGACGCTCGGATCAGCGCAATGATCTCGTCGAGGTTGTCGAGCGCAATCTCGAAGCCCTCGAGAATGTGGGCTCGCGCTTCGGCCTGGGCGAGATCGTAGATTGTGCGGCGGATCACCACTTCGCGGCGGAACGTAAGGAAGTGGTTCATGCACGCTTGGATCGACAGTGTCTCGGGCCGGCCGTTTACCAGTGCGAGCAAGTTAACGCCGAAGGTCGTCTGCAGCGGAGTCATCTTGTAGAGCTGGTTCAGGATGACGTCGCGGTTTGCGTCGCGACGCAACTCGACAACAATCCGCATGCCTTCGCGGTTTGATTCGTCGCGCAGGTCAACGATGCCTTCGATGCGACCTTCACGTACAAGATCTGCCATCCGCTCGAGTAGGGCGCTCTTGTTTACCTGGTACGGGATCTCGGTAACGACGATGCGCTCGCCGCGCTTGGTCTCTTCGAAGTCCGCGCGTGCGCGCAAGGTGAGATGGCCGCGTCCCGTTTGGTAGTAGCTACGCACGCCTTCGGTACCGCACAACATGGCGCCTGTCGGAAAGTCCGGCCCGGGGATGATTGCGAGGATGTCGTCCATCGTGCAGTTGGGGTTACGTGCTTGGTGAACGATCGCAGCACCCAGCTCGCGCAAGTTGTGAGGCGGGATATTGGTCGCCATACCAACCGCAATACCCGAAGAACCATTTGCGAGCAGGTTCGGCAGACGCGACGGCAAAACAATCGGCTCGAGCATCTGGCCGTCGAAGTTGGGTTGAAAGTCGACCGTCTCGCGATCGATGTCGCGCAACATCTCTTGGGCGAGTGGGGCGAGGCGCGCTTCCGTGTACCGATAAGCAGCTGCCGGGTCGCCGTCGATGGAGCCGAAGTTCCCCTGGCCGTCGACCAGCGGGTAGCGAAGCGAAAAGTCCTGAGCCATGCGGACCATCGAGTCGTAAACCGCGCTATCTCCGTGAGGGTGATAGTGCTTGAGCACTTCGCCAACCACACCGGCACTCTTTGAGTAGCGCCGGTTCGGGAGCAGGCCTTCCTGGTTCATCGCGTAAAGGATGCGGCGATGAACGGGCTTTAGACCATCGCGCACATCGGGCAGCGCGCGGCTAATGATGACCGACATCGAATAGGCGAGGAACGAACTGCGAACCTCGTCTTCAATGTTGATGCTTGTAAAATTTCCGCCCTCGGGAGGCTGTGCGCCGCCACCGGGGGTTTGTGGGTCTTGGGGATCGTCGCTCACTGGATCCTCGAACTGCACGGGGTCGCATGCGCCCCGGACAAAAAGCTAGATGTCGAGATGCTCGACATTAAGGGCGTTGTCCTCGATGAATTTGCGACGCGGTTCAACGACGTCGCCCATCAAGGTTGTAAAAACTTCATCGGCCCCGACAGCGTCGTCGACCCGCACCTGACACAGCACGCGGTTTTCAACGCTCATTGTAGTCTCGGCCAATTGGTCGGGGTTCATTTCGCCTAGACCCTTGTAGCGCTGGATCGACATGCCCTTGCGGCCAATATCGAGCACAACTTGAAGCAACTCGTCGGCACCCTCGAAGGTGCGCGGCTCACCGTTTTCAATTTCAAGGACGTACGGGCCAGGCGCCAGCTCTGAGAGTTCGCCGCGCAAGCGACACAGCCGCTGCATGTCCGGGCCTTGCATGAAGTCGGGGTCAATCGTGAGGCGGTGTTCAATACCGGCACGACGCGTCGCAGCGATTAGGCGAGTGACGCCTTCTCCGTTGCCACCCTCAGTCGTAAAGCGAATCGCGTCGGCATCGCCGTCGATGAAGTCGAATTGCGCTTGGATGCCCGCCGCTGTCTGGTTCAACAAGACTTCGGCGTTGTTAAACTCCGTCTCGGTGGTGAGCCCACTGCGCACGATCGCATTAATGACGCGCTCGTCGAACATCCGAACCTTGAAGCGATCGAGGCCGCGCTGATAGATGCTGGCTTTTTCGAATACCGCGCGAACGTCATCGCGACCGAGAACCGTTCGTTCTTGGCCATGCGAAACACCGGCGGTCTGAAGCGCGTGATCGAGCAAGTATTCTTCAAGACTCGGCTCGTCCTTGATGTAGGTAACCACCTTGCCGCGCTTTGCACGAAAGAGAGGCGGCAGCGCGATGTAGAGGTAGCCGGCGTCAATCAGCTCGCGCATCTGGCGAAAAAAGAAGGTCAAGAGCAGTGTGCGGATGTGGCTGCCGTCTACATCGGCGTCCGTCATGATGACGACTTTGTGATAGCGGGCCTTGGATGCGTCGAAGTCGAGCCCAATGCCACAACCCAAGGCTGCGATGATTGCCTGAATCTCGACACTCCCGAGCATTCGGTCAAGACGTGCGCGTTCGACGTTTAAGATCTTGCCGCGAATGGGCAAGATGGCCTGGGTCTTTCGTTCGCGACCCTGCTTCGCGGTACCACCGGCCGAGTCACCTTCGACGATAAAGATCTCGCACTTCTTCGGGTCTCGCTCCTGGCAGTCCGCCAGTTTGCCCGGCAGGCTGAAGTCGGCGAGTGCGCCCTTACGGCGCGCCAGGTCACGAGCCTTGCGTGCTGCTTCGCGCGCTTTCGCGGCGTCGACAACTTTTGCAATGATCGGCTTAGCGACGCGCGGGTTCTCTTCGAGAAAGCTGCTGAGCTCTTGGTACGTGATGGCTTCGACGATGCCGCGCACTTCGCTTGTGCCGAGCTTGGCTTTTGTTTGCCCTTCAAACTCGGGCTGCGGAAGCTTGACGGAGATGACGGCGGTAAGTCCTTCGCGCAGGTCGTCACCACTTACGGAGTCGGCCGCGGCCTTGCCGCCCTTTGCCATATTGGCGAGGTAGCGGTTGATGGTGCGCGTCAATGCCGTACGAAAACCAATGAGGTGCGTACCACCTTCGATCGTATTGATGTTGTTCGCAAACGAGAAGACAGCTTCGTTGTAAGAGTCGTTGTACTGAAAAGCGACTTCGACGTGTACTGGAACCGTGCGCCCGTGATCGTCGAACTCTTTTTCGCCGCTGAAGTAAACGGGGTCTTCGTGAAGCGCGGTCTTGTGTTCGTTGAGATGCTCGACGAAGGATCGAATGCCGCCCTCGTAACAGAAGTCGTGCCGTTTATCTGTGCGTTCGTCGACGATCGTGATACGCACGCCGGCGTTGAGGAAGGACAGTTCGCGGAGTCGCTTTGACAAAACGTCAAACGAAAACTCAACCGATGGGAAGATCATGGGGTCGGGGGTGAACTTGATGTTCGTGCCCGTCTTGTCGGTCTCGCCTCGTGGTTCGAGAGGGCTCGTTGGAAAGCCGCGTTCGTAGGTCTGACGCCAAAGCTTGCCACTGCGCTCGATCGTAAGTTCGAGATGTGTCGACAGTGCGTTAACTACCGAGATCCCAACGCCGTGCAGGCCGCCCGAAACCTTGTAGCTCTCTTCATCGAACTTGCCGCCCGCGTGAAGTGTGGTCAAAACGACTTCAGCAGCTGAACGGTTTTCGGCAGCATGATGATCAACAGGGATGCCGCGACCATCGTCGTGAATGCTTACGCTGCCATCGGTATGGATCGCGATGTCGATCTCTTTGCAAAAGCCAGCGAGTGCTTCATCAATTGAGTTGTCGACAACTTCGTAGACAAGATGGTGCAAGCCGGCGGGACCGGTTGTCCCGATGTACATCGCAGGTCTTTTGCGGACGGGTTCGAGTCCTTCAAGGACTTCGATAGAACTGGCGTCGTACGTCACGCGCGGTGTATCCCCTGGCTCGGTAGTAGGCTGGTGCGACGAGTGTTGGTTTACCTTTTGTCTTTCTTCTTCACTCTTCTGTCTTCAACTTCAAAAGGCAGTTCATCACTTCGTCGCCGCTACTAAAGGTTCTGGTCGTTGCGGTTGCTTACTTCGTGGCTTGACTGTGTTCGACTCCGTCCAATCGCCACCCAAGTTGTCGGCGCAGCTGTCGCCGCACGAGCGGCCGAACGTCGATGTATTTGACGGAGTTTTTGCAAGCCTTACGTCCCGCAGCCCCGGTCGGTTTACGCTTCTGCGCTCGTCCGGTAATCGTGCGGTAGCTAGGAGGGTAGTGAATGGGTAAGTCTGCGTAAAGACTCTAGGTTCGACCATCTCACAACGGTCAAAACCATTCGTGGCTTCGCATCCTCGGCCAGCGGCAAATCGAGCTTCACACAAGCGAGTTGTGGGCGCCTATTTGTGGTCAATCCCAGCGGACTCGGCGGTGGTTCGGTCGGGCCCATCGGTAGCATCGGTCGGGTGTCGCCCGTCGATAGCGCCCGCCGACAGATCGAAGCTGATATTATAAAGCTCTTGCTAGCTCAAACTCTCATCGGCATTACGACTGCGAGAGTGTCCTCGTCATCGGTCGGGACAAACTGCGCCGGCGCGAGTTCGTTCTGTAGGCCAAAGCGGACTTCCTTCGCCTTGAGCGTCGAGAGTGCGTCCATCAGATACTTGGCGTTGAAGCCAATCGTGATGTCATCGCC
Source organism: Myxococcota bacterium (assembly GCA_047619425.1). Taxonomy (GTDB): domain Bacteria; phylum Myxococcota_A; class UBA9160; order UBA9160; family UBA4427; genus DUBZ01. Next base: position 59 of record JBLHOB010000096.1, on the reverse strand, counting down.
GGCAAAGTCGATATCGAGCTCTTCGCTCGCGTCACCTAGATCTGGGTTGCTCGACGAGA
>JBLHOB010000095.1:0-8548 GCA_047619425.1 Myxococcota bacterium | reverse complement strand
GACGGCCAGATCAGGATTCGCCAAGGCGCTATTTCTCAGTGCGGAGCCCTGCGCGAGGCACTACCGTAACGCGTGTGCCCCGGCCGTCGACTCGCGTACAGCCATTTGTACCGCGCTCGCTACGGACAGCATCGGACACACCGCATCTGCAAGGAGAGCCCCGTGCCGAAACGCCGCGACCTCATCAAAATGACCGACGAAGAGATCTGGAGATTCATCGAAACCCAGAAGACGATTCAGGTCGTCACCATCAACAAAGACGGCACCCCTCAAGTGCTGCCGCTGTGGTTCGCGATCGACAACGGCAAAATTGTCCTCGAGACGTTCACGAAATCACAAAAAATCGTAAATCTCGAGCGGGATAATCGCATTACCGTCCTCTTCGAAGATGGCGAAACCTACAATGAGCTCCGAGCGGTCTCCATCAAGGGGCGCGCTACTTTGATCCGTGATCACGACGAAGTGCATCGGTTGCACATGGCTGTGCTCGTGCGCAATCAGCCCCAAGTGCCGGTGGACCTGCTGGAAAAAGCCACAGCGCCGATGGTCCCCAAGAAGACTGCGATTGTGATCGAGCCCGATAAGTTCATCAGTTGGGATCACCGCAAACTCGACGTGGCCTACTGAGCAGTCCGTCCCAAGTTGCACACCCGGAGTGCTTGCCATCGGCCGAGACCGGCGCGCTGATCAGCACCGGGACACTACCCGGAGACGCTACCCCTGCCCCTGCGACTGGCACAGCCGAAGCATAAACAACATGGCATCAAGGGTTGAGCCAACACGCCGAACGGCCGCGCTATCCGGCAGCCCAAAGCTCCCGTCTACGTGCTGGTCGTTCAAGAGCGTATCGAGCAACGCATTGCTGTCGAACTCAACACCTGGAAGCGCCTCGGCCTCGCAGTAAAAGAGAACGCGCAAGATGTCTGCGGCGCTGTACTCACTCGTGAGCTTGCCCCGCTCCAGCTCCCGCGCACACCACGGCAGCGCGGCTTCGCTTTCTTCGTCGAGCACGTTGGTGAAGTAGTGCGCATACGCGGCCACTGCCGGCCAACCATGTTTGCGGATATAATCGACCGACCAGAACCCACCGACGTACGCTCCCGCCGCAGTCAATGTCTCAGGACGTGCAGACCTTGTGCGACCCAACGAACCGGCGAGGAAGCCAGTTGCAAATACTCGAATTGGGTTCTCGACAGCGTCACTCGGCTCAATGCCCCATCCCCCGTCCTCCCCTTGCACACCGCGCAAGTAATCGACGAGGAGATCTCCGCACGGTTCGTACATGCGTCCCCAATCGCCGAGCACCGAAATGGCCTCGAGGCAGCCGACGATCTTGTCACCGGGCATCCAGTTTCGCAGCACACTCTCAAGCGCGCTGGGAAACACTTGCCCCGAGCTAGCGAAGGACCCGTCTACCTGCTGTTGGCTAGCGAGATACGCGACACCAGCGTCGGCAGACTCGACTCCGACAAGCACGTTGGCTCGCAACCGCGCGAGCTCGTCGCCACTGCCTTCGACAAAGGCGAGCGCGGTTTCGAGCGCACTCGCCGAGCGGTCGCGCAATTGGTCGATTCCCACAATCGCGGGAGAGCCGTTGCCCAAAACATTGAGTCCATCATCCGACAAATCGAGACACTCCAAACATCACGTACGCTTGTTTAATTATTCGAGACCTGCCGCCTGCTCGCCCGGGCGCAGCCGAATCACGGCGGGACCATCACGAATTTGATCGCGCGGAACAACCTCGCCTACACGCTTACAGAGATTGGTTGCTGAGCGCCCGGTATTTATAAGACGGCCGCACGATACCAGCGAGGTCGCCACTCGCTACACTGCGCCTGCTCTCGGACAAGCAAACGTACCCACAGGAGTCACATATGACCGATTTTCGCGACGGAAAGAACTTTGGCTCCGGCCACGACGACGGGCTCGAGCAGCTCGAGCCCCTCGACCTCACGGGTGCGACCACGGTGGATGCTCTCGTGCGTGCGATGGCAAACACAGCATTTGGAGGGCGGCGCCTCGGAGAAGGCGCGGATGTTCTCGAAGCGATGATTCGAGACAAGGATTGCTTTCGCGTGGTCACCATTTCCGGCGCGATGACGATCGCCAAGCAGGGCTTGATCCTGTGCGAGATGATCGACCGCGGTTGGGTCGACGCCGTCGTCACAACCGGGGCGTTGATGACCCACGGCCTTGTTGAAGGCGCTGGAATGCAGCACTTCAAGCACCGTCAATCGATGAACGACGAGGCGCTTTTCGAACGCGGATACAACCGAATCTACGACACCATCGAACTCGAACAGAACCTCGACGATGCCGAGAAGCTGCTGCGCGCTGCTCTGGCCGACGTACCATCGGGCACAACACTTTCGAGTCACTTCCTGCTGGATCGCCTCGGCGCGTATCTCAATGAAAACATTCCGGGACGGGCGATCCTCGCGAGCGCCACCCGACGCGGGGTGCCGGTCTATGTTCCGGCATTCACCGACTCGGAACTCGGCCTCGACCTGTCCATACTCAATCAGATACGCGAACAAAACGGACAGCCGCGCTTTCCCTTTGACCCCTATCTTGATCTCGACGACTTCGCCGACCGAGTTCGCGACAACGAGACACTCGGCATCTTCACCATCGGAGGCGGGGTGCCGCGCAACTGGGCTCAACAGGTTGCACCGTATCTCGAAATTCAGCGCACCCGCCTGGGTCGAGACGAGCCGTTGCGACGCTACAAGTACGCAGTTCGCATTTGCCCTGAGCCCGAGCATTGGGGTGGGCTGTCAGGCTGTAGCTACACGGAAGGCGTGTCCTGGGGGAAGTTCGTCCCCGAGTCCGAGGGCGGACGCTTCGCCGAGGTCTTTGCCGATGCGACGATCGCGTGGCCGCTGATCGTACGGGCCGTGATCGAGCGAACCGAAGCCTAAGAGGGCAGCTGCCCGCAGCAGGAAGTCGCTTCGACGCCACGGCAAGGCGCGGCGTCGAAGCAACCGACTAGCGTTGGCGCCATGAGCGCAGGCGAACACCACTGTTGGACACCGAGCCGGGGCAATCGGAGTCGATCTCACCGTCACTGGTGATCACGACAACTTTGTTCGCGCACCCGCCACCACCGCCGCCATTCAAATCACCCACCGAGATCCGCGGGCGCGTCGGGATCCCGCCGCCGATCGCCTTGCGTCGCTTGTCCGCCTCGCTTCCCGGGTTGGTCGAAAACGAACCCACCGCGCACTCAAGATCGAAGCGATAGAGATAGGCTTCCCCCTTCGAGAGACATGGATCCGAGGAAGCCGGATCCGCGGGCAGGAAGCTCGCCGTGAACACTTCGCCAAAGAAGATCACGCTATTGGTGATGAACTTCTCCGCATCGCGCCCCGTCAGAAAGTAGCCCTTCTTTAAGTTGATCTGACTGCATGAAAAACTCGAAGAGTCGGACAAGTCGGCCAAATCCAGTTCCGCGATGGTCCCGGTGATGGGATGCGGAGGAGAGGTAGTTTCCTTCTCGAACGGGTCTTCGTCCTTCACGACGTAGTAGTGATTGTTGTTCGCGTCGTCGCCGTCCCCATATGCAGCCGCCGAGCCCTGGGGCTTCGCACGCTCGCCCGCACCGAGTGCCAGTACGACATCTCCCTTGCGCAGTACACCGGTCGGCGGGAAGAAGAAGCTCTGGTAATGAACCGTGTTGTCATAGGCCGAACCCAATTGCTCGGGCGCCAGCATGGGTTCAAGGCTCGTCCCACCGCGCAACAAGAGTCGGAACGGCCAGTTCGGCTGTGCCATGTCATCGTCGGAGCCGCTGTTATTAATCGGGTCGTCACCGACTTCGCTCACCACCCACTTCCAGACATTGCCGCCGAGATCGCCGATATAGATGACGTCGGCGTAGCCGTCGAAGTCGAGATCGAACACTGCGGGAGCCGAAGGCATCGCGTATCGCATTTCTTTGATACCGACCTTCGGTGAGTGGATATCGCTCAACGCTGACGCACTGTTGTCGAAATGCTTCTTCGCCAATACTTCACCCGTCGTGATGTCGACCATGTAAAGCGCGCGGCCCTTCGGCGCGAAGCCCGTCTGGTCAGGCGTCAAGTATCCCGAGCTGTTGGGATCACCTCTTTCGTCATAGCCACCTCCAAAGATCGCAACCCACCGGTCATAGCCGTGCGGGTTGTCCGCGTCGTTTACTTTGACGCGCACCTTCGTGATGACGGGTTCGGACCAAGTGTTGCCGACGTATTCAGCTTCGTATTCTGTATCTGAGTTGACCGCTGCATCGCAAGCATCGCAGGGAAAGCCCCAGAGATAGCGTGGGTAGTCAGAACTCACTTCACTTGCCGAACTGGTAGGTTCAGTAACGTCGAGTGCATAGTAGGAGGAGCCGCCATTTCGCAGCCCGCCCATCACAATACTTCGCCACCGCAGGGGCTCGGAGTCCCTCGACGTGAGTTCCGGGTTCACAGAGGCAAGTTCGCCGCCCGACACTTCGCGGTAGAACCACGCGTCGGCGGAGACAGGAGAACCGTCAACTGTTTCCATCGTACGCGGAAACGTGATCGACTTCGGCAGCTCCTTAATGGTGTCGCGAATCGCAGAGGGCATAAAACCAAAAAGCTCTTCGCCGGTGCCCCGGTCGTGTGCAGGTTGCGGCAACGGAACGCTCGTCGGGTTGCCACCGACGTCAGTTTCATGCGTCTGCCAAGTGCCAGCCTGGAACGCGTGGAGGAACCCATCGTTTGCACCGGCGTAGATCACCCGCGTGCGCTCCCGATGCTGGCTAGCGAACATCCTGTAGGAGAGATCGTTCACTGCTGCATTGGGTGAGCCAATCACAACCGGGTTTGAGTGAAAGACGTCGCCGAGCATGATCTTGCCGCCGCTTTCGTTGGCACGCACGACACACGGATCACTGCCGAAGACGCAACCGCGAGCAACGTTCACCAATGCCGTCGCCATCTCCTCCTCGCCGTTGACTGCGAGATCGCTATACGGAACGTCGAGATCATCAACACCCACTTGAAGGCCAAACAGATCGGCCCAATCGCCTTCTTCGCCGCTCGCGATCGAAAACGTATCCGGCTTCGAGAACATTGAGGTGTCGGAGGACTCGATATACAACTTGCGATCGTCGGGGTCCGGAATTTCATCCGCCGCATCCCAGTGCGCTTCGTCGAAGAAGCGCAGCGCACCGTTGGTATCGCAAGGCGGCGTTGAACTGGCGCTATCACCCGTGGCGCAATTGCCGTTTTTGTTCAAGATATCGCCAGCGGCGCTGAAACCGAAGTTCTTGAGATGCCCTTCCCAGAAGCCCGTGTTGGCCTGGGGAAGAAAGAAGCTGGTGTAGAAGTTGTCGCCATCCGACGTTCGACTTGCGGGCACCGTCGCCGAGGTAAAGGACTGTGTCTTTTCGATGATGTCCGATACGGAAGCCACGATTGCGGCGGCGAGCTCTTCCGCATTATTGCTGTGGAAGAAGAGACCGTTGCCAACCGATGCGGTTTTTCCGAGCAACTGATTTGCAACCGACGCTGTGGTAAAGCCGACCGTGTAGGTGTCGATGTTTTGCACGCCGGCGAGATCGCGGTGGAAGTCGTTGTCCTGCATGAACTTCGCAATGTCATCGAGGTAGTAACTCGTCTCGTTGCAGGTTGGGCAAGAGCCGGCGATCTCATCACCTGCTTCGGGCAAAAGGTTGTCGGTGTTGTAGTCGCCAATCAAATCATTCTGAAACGCCGTCAGATCCATCGAGTCGAAATCATCCTTGGTCGGCTCGCCGTCTGTGATGATGATGACGAAACTCTTCTGGCAGGTGTACTGAACCGGCGAAGGAGGCGTGTTGGAAAGATTGCTTGTTTCGGAACCCGTAATCGTGATGTTGTAGGCGGGGAACTCCGTCGTGAGGTCTTTGCCAAAAGCCGGGTTATCTCGGCTCTGGAAGTAGCGATAGACGTTGTACAGCGTCTCCGCGAGAGGCGTCCAAGAGTCGGCAGTCAAGTCGTCGATGAAGTCGGCAATTTTGGCGTCCTGGTCGGGCGTGAAGTCGTCGACTGGAACTTTGATGTAGCCGCCCTCGGGATCGCTGTGGTTGTAGAAATTGGCGAGCCCGAAACGCACTGCCCCCTTCTCATTTACGCTGCAAACTACTTCCCGGATAATCTCCTGCGCGGCAGAGATGCGGCTACGCCGGTACTTGGAGTACGTGGGAGAAAGTCCTTCGGCGATCAAACAAGCGGAACGCGTCCCGTTACTCGACGAGGCGAGGTCCGCCTGGTATCCGTCTGACTCGTCGCTGAAGATCCAGTTGAGGTAGCGGCCGCTGATCCGGGTCCAGCCGCCAATTCCCGGGTCGGGATAAAGAGTGCGGCTGTTGCCGCATTGACTAAACGACAGTGTCGACGAATAGTAGTACGTCGAACTGTTGTTGTATCGGGTGCAAGTCGGCGTCTGTGTTGGGTCAAAGCTCGGATGCCACACCACATGGTTCATCGAGCCCGAGTTATCGACCATCAAGACCACATTGGGCGCCACCGAGGCACTGAACAGGTCGGAGTCACCCGCGGCAAAGGCTGAGCTCGCGTAAAGGCTTGCGGTTGCGATGATTGCGGTCGTAAGCAGATTCAGCATTGCAGTGGGTTCTACTAGTTTCGAATTTCGCATGTTCTCTCCGATCTCTTTCGGGCCTTGCATCGTTTCTCAGTTCGTCTGCGTTCAGTCGACCTGCGAGTCCGCTATCTCGGGTCCGCTTGAATATCGAGGGTCATAAGAATGAGCTTCGACCCCTTTTGCTCCGCGGTGTATGAAGCAACGAGGACACCCAACATCGGGTCGGCGGCGCCCCGGCCCAGGTCGGGCACGTCGAGTTGTCGCAAGCGGATGCGCGCGCCCGAGCCGTCACGCATCACCGTGTCGGCGTTGACGCCGAAAACGCGATCGCCAAGTTTCACAGTATTCTTTCGAGTGTCCTTGCCTCGAACCGCCTCCGATCCTGAGAGTGCGTCCTGAGCGATCGCCGTCGTGCTGGACATCACCAGGAAAAACCCGAGAGTTGCAGCCGCAAAAATTCGAAATCTCATCTTGCTTCTCCTGTCCAGCTCTCGACCGAGGCAATCGCGCCCGGCCTGCCTTGCTACGTGGACAGCTACGTACAACGCAAGATCCTTGCCAACTGACAACACCGCTCTAACTGGCTGTTTTTACAAGGAAACCTCCCGGAAACCGGAGAACGCTCGCGGTGGTTCACACCGCATCTTTTCGGAGGACCCCGAAGCCCAGTGCATAGAACTGCCGGTTGGTTTTGACGGGCGAATGCATGAATGACCAGTATGAAACGAAACTGTTCCCACCCGATTGAACTGCGTGAAAGTCCGCACACATCGAAAACTCATCCGAGAACGCAAGTAGAGTTGATGATCGCCGCAAGGATTTCGGTAAGTTGGGCTAGCGTGAGGGCATAGTGGGCATGCCGGACCGGCACTTGCGACACTGGGCTTGAGGGCAGCTGGAATGGCAACGCAAGACAGTGACGAAAAGATTCGAGTCCTGATCGTCGACGATGAACCGAGTTATCGCGACTATCTCGAGCGCTTCCTCAAGCGCGAGGGCTACGACGTGCGCACTGCCTCGACGGGGCAAGAAGCGTTGGCTATCGGCAAAGAGTTTGCGCCGCGTGTCATCCTCGCCGATTGGATGTTGAAGGATCACATCCATGGGCTTCAGGTTGCCGAGACGCTCAGAGATATGCAGCCCGACCTGCAAATCTTGATGATGACGGGTTTTCCGTCGGCCGAAATTCGCAAAGAGGCTGACCGCGCTAAGGTGTTTCGATTCCTCGAGAAGCCCTTCGGGCTGGACGAGATTTCACTCGCGATCGCTGCTGCGACGCAGTAGCCGGGCTTCGTTTTATATAAGACCGCTCGCGGCGCGATAAGACCGCTCGCGGCGCGATAAGACCGCTCGCGGCGCGATAAGACCGCTCGCGGCGCGATAAGACCGCTCGCGGCGCGAGGCTTCTAACGCGGCTAGCTGGACGGGCGAGATGCTGCGAGACGCGACGGGTCAGCGGTCTCGGCGAGCTTTAGTTCCGGGTGCTTCTCTTCAATGCGCTTGAGGTCCCACTCGCTCTTAGCGAGTAGCACTGGACGTCTGTCTTGGTCTTCAAAGACGCGCACCCGCTCCGAGAAACGAAAGATGTCCAAGTCGAAGTCTGCTTGGGGCCAACGGGCCAGGCGGTAGTCCATCGTTGTCAGCCCGGGCTCGACACCGTACTCGCTCAGCAGGCGGTGGCGGAAGACATCAAACTGAAGCTGTCCGATCGCGCCGAGGATCAGCGTCGCCGAGCCTCCGCCCGGTTCGCGAAACAACTGAACCGCCCCCTCTTGCACGAGCTGGTCGATCCCCTTTTCAAGAGACTTGCGCTTGCCCACCGCAGCGACCTCGACGCGAGCGAAACACTCGGGAGAAAAGCTTGGGATACCGGGAAAGTTGAAGTCGCCCGTATCTGCAAGGGTATCGCCGATGCCGAAGATGCCCGGATCGAACAGGCCGACCACGTCGC
>JBLHOB010000094.1:0-8573 GCA_047619425.1 Myxococcota bacterium | reverse complement strand
GGTGGGCGAGAGTGCGGGTCAGTCAAGCCGACGGCGATCAAGCAAGCCAGTCACTTCGGCGCCTTCGGCCGCGCGTGCCGAGTGCTGCTGGCGATCGTTCCACTGGCTGCAGCCACTGCTTGCAGCACGACCCCTTTGCCCTGGCAAGGCACCTCCTTCGGCTTTGCGACCCACTCAACGACCGCCGCCGCAACACCCGAACACGAAACCCACCGGCCTCGCAAATCGCCAAGGTGGGCATCACACTCACGCGAGGGACGCGCGGCCCTCACTGACGGCCGTCACCGAGCGGCCGAAGAAGGATTCGTTGCAGCGCTTGCTGTCCTCAACGAACCCCATCCTGGCGATGTCCGGGTGGCGACCACCCTTGGCAACCTGGTGCGACTCGCATCGGTCTACCAACGACTCGACAAACTCGACGACGCAGCCCGGGTACTCACCCTTGTAAACGATTACACCTCGACCGAAGGACGTGACCACCTCAAGCCGAGCCACTATGAATCGCGCTACCAGGACATGAACAAACTGAGCCTGGAACATCCATACCGACCAGGCAAAGACGACGAGCTTACAAAGTACGCCTTCCAACCCACGATCAACGCATTGATCCGACGCACGGCACTTCGCTACCAAGTGGATCCCCATCTGGTAAAAGCAGTTATTGCTGCCGAATCAAACTTCGAAACTCTGGCCGTCTCCCACGCCGGTGCCCAAGGTCTAATGCAACTGATGCCGGCGACCGCGAAGGAGATGGGCGTGGATGCCCCCTTCAAGCCGAGCCAAAATATACAGGGGGGTGTGCGCTATTTGCGCGAACTCATCGACCGCTACACCGACATCAGCATTGCCGTGGCCGCGTACAATGCGGGGCCGGTTGCGGTCGATCGCTACGGCGGCATCCCGCCCTATCCGGAAACCGAAGCCTACGTGAAGCGCGTACTGCGCTATTACCGTGAGTACCGTGACGAGGAAGCGCAGGCCCTGGCGCGATAAGGGCTGAGCGCATTCGATGACCGTTCCAGTCAATCAGGGGGTAGCCAACATGAACAACCCAACCGACACCGATGCCACGATCGACATTGAGCGCATTGGCGAAGAGCTGCCTCTGCTCGAAGGTTTGAGGACCGCCCGGGCGATTCGCCGTCTTTCAAGCGAGCCCGTACCAAAGGCGCTTATTCGCAAAGTCTGTGAGGCCGGCACCTTTGCCCCGAGCGGTGGCAATCGGCAGCCGTGGATCTTTGTGGCGGTCACCGAACCCGAGCGCCGCGCCTTTATCGCCGAGCGCTACCTCGACTCTTTCAAGCGCTATATCACCCCGGCCTTCGACGCCGCGAAGGCCAACCCCGACTTCCCCGAAAAGACCCTGCGCAATATGAAGGCCGCCCTGCATCTCGCAGAGCATCTACACGAGGCCCCTGTTCACTTGTTCGTAGCCGGCTGGACAAGGCGCGGCGAGCATCAAAACCAGGCGCTGTTTCCGTGCATCCAGAACATTCTGCTGGCCTGCCGAGCCGTCGGACTTGGCGCATCGCTGACAACAGTCCATCGAACGCACGGTGAAGAACTCGACCGCTACATCGGACTCGATGAAAAAACGCCGAGCTGTGCGCTACTGCCCATCGGCTGGCCGAAGGGCAAGTTTGGCACGCCCCCGCGTGAGTCCGTCGACACGAAGCTCCACTTCGAGCGTTACGCTGCGCCGGCTGACTAGGAGCGGCCCCCCCACCGCAGCCAAGGCGAGCGCGCTACCAGCCACGCATGTCGATTGCCCATTCGTCCACAACCTCTTCGCCGTCAACGACATAAACGCGCTCGTGGTACGCCATGCTCGGGTCGATGTGCGCCGGGACAACACGTAAATAGTCTCCCACTTTCGCGGGCGGATCCGGTGCATAGGTGAGATGCTCGTCTGAGCAGAACCAAACCTTGCCCGCCTCAAGGGTCGGGTTGCCGTGATCCATGCCGAGGCACTTGAGGCCACCGTCGGCGACCGCGTACTTCTCAGACACCGAAATGACTCTCAGCCAAAGCCAGAGTGCCTGCACAAACGGGTGACCGAGTGCGTGATAGGCTGTGTCCATCAGCGCATACGAACCCGCTTGGATCTCCGTCGCCCACGAATTGCAATCGTAGGTGCCCGTACCGCCGGCCGAGATCACTTCACCGCCGGTATCGCGGTGGGCTGCGAGTAGTAAGGCCATGCTTTCTTCGCACCGCTGCTCACGCTCGGCTCGCTCGGCGATCCCAACGATGTGCCCCTCGTAGCCCATGACTCCGCGCACGCTCAAGCCCTGGGTTCGGGCTTCGTCCGCCAGGGCTCCGGCGCGCTCCGGTGCAATGCCGCAACGCGGAAGTCCAACATTGACGTCGATCAACACCTCGCGGACACCGCCCGCGACTGCGGCGGCAACAGTTTCGCTCGAGTCGACGGCAACCGTGACACGGGCATCCAACCGACCCAGCCGGCTTGCGTCCAGTACTTCGTTGGCCAGGAGCAGATCGTCTCCGAGCCCCGCTTCTGCCATCACTTCCATTTCGCGAATCGTGGCGCAGGTGAAGTTTTGGTGGCCAGCAGCGCGTTGACGCTTGGCCAGAGTCGAACATTTATGCGCTTTCACGTGAGGGCGCAGTGCCTCTCCGGGTAGCGTCGCAGCCATGTTGCTAAGGTTTGCCTCGAGAGCATTTGCGTCCAAAAGCAAACTGGGCGTCGGAAGATCAAAGACAGATTTCATAGTGCGTGCCAGCGTAACATAGGGTCTTGGCACGATCGGGGTTTCATGTCGAATCGAAATGGGGAGCAAGCCTTGTGGCGTTGAGTGCAGCGGGAGTGGACCCGGCAATCGTCGATCCCACGCGTCTCGCACGCTGGATGGACGAGCAGGAGCTCGAGGCAGGTGCGGTCGAGAATGTTGAAGTCTTGACTGGTGGCACCCAGAACGTGTTGCTGCGGTTTACGCGCGGGGGCAGGCAGTTCGTCCTCCGGCGGCCCCCACCGCACCCGCGCGACAAGAGCAACGAGACGATGCGCCGTGAGGCACGCGTACTTGCTGCCATCGCCAACAGCGACGTGCCCCACCCGGCCTTGATCGCCGCCTGTGCCGAGACCGACCCCCTCGGCGCTGCCTTCTATTTGATGGAGCCCATCGACGGTTTCAATCCAACCCAAGGTTTGCCGGAGTATCACAAAGCAGACCCGGCGCGCCGGCGCGCAATGGGGATGTCACTCGTCGATTCGATCGCCGCGCTCGGCCGGATCGATTACAAGGAGGTTGGGCTCGAAGGCTTTGGACGTCCCGATGGCTATCTCGAACGACAAGTCCATCGCTGGCGAAGTCAACTCGAAAGCTACGCCGCTCTCGACGGATACCCGGGAGCCGACATCCCCGGCGTCGACGAAGTCGCGAGTTGGCTTGGGGACAATTGCCCAAGCGAGTGGAAGCCTGGGATCATTCACGGCGACTACCATCTCGCCAATGTGATGTACTGCAATGACCGGCCGGACATCGCGGCAATCGTCGACTGGGAGCTCAGCACCATTGGTGACCCACTGGTCGACCTCGGTTGGCTGCTCGCCACGTGGCACGATCCCGCGCGACCCTCGAGAGCTGCGATTGGCGTCCACCCGTGGGATGGCTTCCCCGACGCCAGTGAACTCGTCGCGCGCTACGGCGAACAGTCGGATCGCGATCTCAGCAAGATCGGATGGTACAAGGTGCTCGCCTGCTACAAGCTCGGGATCATCCTGGAAGGCACCCACGCCCGCGCGTGTGCGGGCAAGGCTCCAAAAGCCACCGGCGACTTACTCCACGCAAGCACCGTGGGCCTACTCGAGCGCGCGCTCGAAACCATCGCCTAGCGCAGCTCCATGCCGATCGTCCGCGAGGATGGCCGGTGCGACAAAGCACTCGACCATCAGGCGTTCTTCATCCGCGTCACGAGCGGGCATCGTAAGTAGCGAGATGATCATCCTCACAAGAAAGCGAGCTCGCAGGCCGTGCTTGTTCTCGGCGTCCGGGCGACGCAAGAACGACTCCGACACAAACGAATCGCACAAGTGACGAATGACTTCCGAGCCCCGGGACATGCGCGCCGTCATGCCGGACTCGTCCGGCTCGAACCACGCTGCCATCTCGGGAGTCGCGCGCACCCTCTCGACAGCCCGCATAATGGTTTCAACAATGCGCTCGTGTGGATCGCCGATGTCTTTCAACTCGACCCGCAGCTCGGCGGCCACGCGCATGGCGCGATGCTCGACGAACGCAAGATGGAGTTCGTGACGGTTCTTGAAGTAGCGATACAACGTGCCCCGCGAACACCCGGCGTACTTGGCGATTTCGAGCATGCCGGCCTGGGAAACACCCAACTCAACAAATGCACGCGCCGCGCCATCGAGGATGGTCTCCGTCGCGAGATCGGTTTGCGCGTCGCGCAACCACGCGCCGGCCACTAGGCATCGCCCTTTGCAGAAAAAGGTAGTGTCATGTAACGCCGCACGAAATTGCCCGAAGCAAATTCACCCGCTTCGTAGTCCACAGTAAATTTGGGACAGCGAGTGACGAGTTCTTCGAGAGCGACGCGCGCCTGCTGGCGGGCGGCCGCAGCTCCAATGCAGTGGTGTGCGCCGTAGCCCAACGCCATGTGACGACGGACCTTGCGACCGACATTGCACTCGGCGGCGTCGGGACCGAACTCGCGCTCATCGCGGTTGGCAGACGCGTACAAAAGCATCACTTTGCGATCCTTGGGAATGGTGACCCCTTCGATCGTGACATCGCGTGTGGTCATGCGCGCCAGCCCCTGGACGGGAGAAGTAAGGCGCAAGAACTCTTCAATGGCATTTGCCGCGAGGCTTGGGTCTTTGGCGAGCAGGTCGCGCTGCTCGGGATTGCGGGTCAGTAGCTCGGCACCGCCACTCAACAAACCCGTCGTCGTGTCGTTGCCACCCGTGACCATCGTAAAGGCGAATCCGAGAATTTTGACCAACGAAAGTTCTTCGCCATCGATGCGCGCGTGTACGAGAGCGGAGATCATGTCGTCGCCGGGCTCTTTGCGCACGCGCTCGATCATCGCGTTGAAGTAGGCAAACAGCTCACCCACTGCGTCGTTTGCCGAACCGATATCACCATCCGCGTTGGCGGCAACAATCCCATCCGTCCAGCGGTCGAACAGAGGGCGGTCGGCCTCGGGCACGCCGAGAAAGTGTCCTACGACCAAGCTGGGTAGGGGCTTGAAGAGTTCCGTCACGATGTCGCCTTCGCCTTTCTGGCGCAGGCGTTCGACACGCTCGACGACGAACTCGCGAATCATCGGCTCAATGGCCTTCACTTGCTTCGGAGTGAAGCGCTTAATCGCAAGCTTGCGCAGCGCCGTGTGGTCGGGTGGGTCCATCATCACGATGGGCGCTTCGATCCCGAGCCGCTCCATCTCTCCGTACGCCATCGTGAGGCCCTGGGCAGAGGAAAAGGTCGCAGCATCAATCGCCGCTTCGAAGACGTCTTTAAAGCGCGCGAGGGTCCAGATCTCGCCCTCGGCGTTGTCAAAGGAGTAAACCGGCGCGTGGTCCCGCAGCGCGGCGTACATCGGGAACGGGTCGCGCCAGGACTTGCCACTGCGCGGGACGTAGTGGGCATCTTCGGGGTTTGTAATTTCCAGGGACACAGTGAAATCCTCGCGGCGCCAATTGGGTTTATTTGCAATAGAACATTAAGTTCATTCTGTTCCACGCACAACCCGAAGACTCGAAAACGTGCTTCGAGGAACCGATCAAGCAGAAGCAGACAAACAGAGGGTTTTCAGCCGCTTACGCCCTCCTCTTCGAATCATTCACATCGATGCTGGTATGGTCTGCCGATGCCCGACGCCTCGCCCAAATGGAAAGCCGAAATCACACGCTCAACATTGGAGCACTACGAAAGCGGCGCAGAGGGTTTCTGGCTAGGCACCAAGGACCACGACGTCTCCCAGAACATCGATGCCCTACTCGGCGAACTCGAGGCAGACGCCCCGCAAAAGATCCTCGACCTCGGTTGCGGCCCCGGTCGCGACTTGATCCGCCTCAAGCAATTGGGCCATACACCCGTGGGCCTCGACGGCACCCACGCGTTTGTCGAGATGGCGCGTCGCAATGCCGGCGTCGAAGTCTGGCACCAGAACTTTCTCAGCCTCGAACTACCCGACGATCACTTCGACGGTGTGTTCGCCAATGCGTCATTGTTTCACGTACCCACGCAGGAGCTACCCCGCGTGCTCGGGGAGCTGCGCGCGTGCCTGCGACCAGGCGGCGTGCTGTTCGCGTCCAATCCCCGCGGTGACAATCGAGAGGGATTAAGTGGCGCACGCTATTGCGCCTATCACGACATCGAACACTGGCGTGAGTTTGTTGTGGGCGCGGGCTTTGAGGAGATTCGTCACTACTACCGCCCGCCGGGCTTGCCTCGCGATCAGCAGCCTTGGCTCGCGACTCTCTGGCGCAATCCACAGACGTAGTCCTGCCACCGCCCGACGCTGTCAGCGCCTCGGCACCTACTCCACAACCGCGGCCCCGACCTCCGAATGCAGAAAGGCCGCCCGACTCATCTTGCGATGAATGGGACGGCCTCTTTGAATTGCAAACTGCTGCGGTGGCGCGCCCCTACGCTTAGGGGGTTGAACACCTATGCAAGCACCGAACTAGACGCCGACGATGAAGCTGCAGCTCGTCGTGCCACTGCCACCAATGTTGAGGGTCTGGATGTTCTTCGCACCCTCAATCTGGTAAGCGCCCGCTTGGTTCGTCACCTGCAGGTACGCATCGAGCAACTGGCGAACGCCCGTTGAACCCACCGGATGGCCCGCGCCGATCAGACCGCCACTGGGGTTAACCGGAATCTTGCCACCAATTTCAAGCCAACCGGCTTCGACCGCCTTCCAGGACTCGCCCGGTGCAGTAATGCCGAAGTGATCGATTGCCATGTACTCGCTCGTGGTAAAGCAGTCATGAGTCTCAATAGCGTCGATGCCGCCGGTGTCCGCGATCCCCGCGCGCTTCTGTGCGCTGGTGATTGTGCTGCGAACGTGGGGCAGGACGAACTCGTTGTCTCGGCTTTCGTAGACCTTGTCGACAAAGCGCAAGCGAGCCGTGTTGTGCCCCCAGCCCTTGAGCTTCGGGATGTCCGCAAGAGTCTTGCCATTACGCTCGGCGTACTTCTCTGCATAAGCGCGCGAAGCGAGAAAGACACAAACCGCGCCGTCCGTTACCTGAGAACAATCGGCGATGCGAATGCGACCACCGACTTCGGCGTTGTCGTCCGTGCGGCAAAGCGCGTGCTCTTTGTTCATGTACCAAGTCCGCGTCTGGGCATTGGGGTTGAGCTTCGCGTTGTCGTAGTTGATGCGACTGATCTCTGCGAGATGCTCATCCTTCAGGCCATAGCGCTTGTCGTACTCGTCGCCGAGCTTGCCGAAGAGCTTAGGAAACGGGAACTCGATGCCCTTGGCTTCCTGCTCGTACCAAGCCGCTGTTCCGAGAAACGCACCACCTTCGCTCGCGGGTACCGTCTTCATCTGCTCGATGCCGACGACAGCCTGCAGGTCATAACGGCCGGCCTCGATCTCTGCAGCAGCGGCCAGGAGCGCGATGCTGCCCGAAGCGCATGCCGCCTCGTGACGGCCCGTGGGAAGACCACTGAATGACGGGTGAACCTCGGTGAAGAACGCACCGAGGTGTCCCTGCATGCAGTAGAGCCCGGCGGCGAAGTTACCGACGTGCGCGCTTTCAATGTCTTCCGGCGGGACGTTCGTTGCCGTAAGCGCACCGAGCACCGACTCGCGCATCAGCGCGGAGAAGTGCTTGTTCTCTTTTGTCCAGTTGCGTGCAAAGTCGGTCTGGTATCCGCCGATCACATAAACTTCGGGAGTTGCCATTGTCTGCTCCTATTTCCCAATTCCTTGGGTCGTATCTCTTGAAACGTTGAATCGAGCCGCGCCGAAGCGCAGCCCATCCTCATTGAAGGGCGCTCGATAAAACGTGCTCGTTATCCGGCGACGAAGAACTTGCCGGTGTTAACGTGCGAAGGCGCGTTGAAGAATCGCGTGGGCGTTGCACTCTCGGCAGCTGCGATGATCGCCTTCGGCACGGGCAGGCCGGCTCCGTCGATCAACTTGACTGCACCGGCTGCACCGAACGTATCGACCAACACACTCGGCGGGGCCCAGTTGAAGCCGGAACCCATGATCATGTCGATCTCGGTGATCGTCTCAGTCGCCTCACCGACGCGGTGGAACGCGTAGCTGATGTAGCCAGCGATCACCTTGCGTGCGATTGCAGCCTCGTCGCCTTGAGCCTCAAGGAACGTCGCCATCCCTTCTTCGTAGCGGCCCTGCGAGTGCAAGAACGAAACGTCGTCGATGTAGTCGAGGTTCGGCAACTTGATCTCGCTTACGGGCTTGTAGTCGCCCGACGCAATATCCAGAGCCAAGCGCGTCTTGCCGTCCTTCTTGAAGAAGCCAGCGCCGGTCTTGTTGCCGAGCACGCCCTTGGCCATCAAGTCCGCCATGTACTGCGGCAACTTGTTGGTCTCATGGGCTTCGTCCTG
>JBLHOB010000093.1:0-8583 GCA_047619425.1 Myxococcota bacterium | reverse complement strand
GCTTTCCAAGGCCTCGACGCGCGCTGCACTCGGCGTCGACGCGCTGCAGGCTGCATGCGGGCACGGAATTGCGGTAATCGCTCAAGGCGGCGTGACGGCTGCGAACTGCAGAGAGATCGTGATTGCCGGCGCCGCTGGCGTCGCGGTCACCGGAGCCATCTTGCAGAGTTCTGATCCCGAGGCGGCTGCAGCCGAGCTGCGCAAAGCACTCGACGCATAGCCGACACACGCACACGGCTGGTGAGGACGAGCTGCTTCGATGTCTTAGATGTCTTAGATGTCTACGGTGCTTTCGATGCCCGCGATGTCTTCGATCGAAGCACCCGGCGCGATATTCGCACGGAGGATCATCGGCGTGCGACCGAACCGGACGCGGAATCGTGTTGCGAGCTTTTCGGCAACGGTGTCTTTCGCCTCAGTGGCGACCAGATGTAAGGCACATCCCCCAAAGCCCGCGCCCATCATTCGCGAGCCGATGACCCCAGGCAACCCGTCCGCGTCTTCGCACAACGCGTCGAGTTCGGGGATCGAAACCTCGTAGTCATCGCGAAGACTTTCGTGTGACGCGCGCAGCAGTCGGCCCAGCGTTGCGGTCGACTCGGTGAGTGCCCTGCCTTGTGTCGTCGTATCGATCGCAACAAGCGCATCACAGAACAAGTCGACGCGCGCATTTTCGCTGACGACGTGGCGTGCTCTCCGCAGCAGCGTTGCGTCGAAATGAGGCGCTGCCAACTCGAGTTGAGCGGTCGAAACATCGCGCAATGTTTTGGCGGCGTGGAGTTCGGGCAGTGCTTCACGACAGCGCGCAACCGCGTCTCGACACTGCGCCACCCGCTCGCGGTACCCGGTAGCAGCAGCATCGCTGTCACCCGCAAGTTTGCGCTCGACTCCCGAATGGGAAATCAACATCGCGAGCTGTTCTTTTGGAAAAGCGACCTGCTGGGTTTCGTGCGTGCGGCAATCGATGCGAACCGCGCGACCTTCTTGCCCCAAGGCGATCGCGAACGAGTCGAGTACACCGCAGTGGGTTCCAACAAAATGACTCTCACTTCGATGCGCGAGAGTGGCGAGTTGCAAGGGTTGCAGCACAACGCCCGCCGCGTGTGCAAGCGCACTAGACACTGCAACGCTCAACGCCGCGGAGCTCGAGAGCCCCGAGCCAAGGGGGACGTCACTTGCGATTGCAAGCTCGACCCCGCGTAGCTCGACACCTTGTTCGATGAGAGCCTTCGCAGCGCTTTTTACGTAGTCGAGGAAGTCTCCCTGCGACCCACTTTGGTTGGAGTCACACCCGGACAGGGAGAACTCGCCTCCCTTGCCCGCTGCTCCGAGGTCCGATGCCCAGACCTTGACGAGGTCGTCATTATTGCGCGCGGCCGCAGCAACGACGAGGTCGCGATCAATGGCGCACGGCAGTGCAAGGCCTTCGCTGTAGTCGGTGTGCTCCCCAATTAAGTTCACGCGGCCCGGTGCGCGCGCAAAGAACTCGGGCGACCGAATAAATTGCCGCCGAAACGCGTCGAACACTCGTAAGCGGGCCAATGGAGTCGTCATGATTCTCTCGATGAACTCCTGTGGTACTGCGAAGTTCGCAACATTTGCGTGACAGAGAAGAGCCTTCGCATCACAGATCACCAAAATGGCTGCGACGCGTAGCAGTCCGGTTGAATCTATCGTGTTGACGGGGTCAAGACACCTGGAGAAGAGAGCTTGTTGCAGCAATCATGTGACCTCGGCTCGCGCGCTGGGGGAGAGGATGCCACGGCGCTACTGTTCGGTGGCAACCCGATGCGCCCAGCACCGCCACTGATCCGAGGCCCCCGCATGAAGCGCAGCCCCCGCTCCGCAGACACACATCAAGTTCGGTCCGCCGCTCGCTTGACGACAATTCGGCGGCTCTCGCTTTTGGCGATTCTCCTGCCCCTCGCCTCTCTTGCACTGGAGGCGCCCGCTCATGCCGCCGACCCTTTTTTACGACGCACTGCCACTGTTGAAGTCGTCGAAAAAGTTGGACCCGCCGTCGTTAATATCACGACCGAGCTGATCGACACCCGGCGCAAGACATTCACCCGCAGCCGACCGGGCAACAATGAGTTCTATCGCGATTTCCTTCGACCCAAAGGCCGAGAGCCGAGTTCGGAGATGTTGGGCTCGGGAGTCATCATCGACAAAGAGGGGCATGTCCTCACCAACGCCCATGTCATCGCAGGCTCGAGCCGTATTCGCGTCACGCTGGCTGACGGGCGCGAGTTCCCGGCGAGCTTGGTCGGCGCAGCACCCAACAACGATCTCGCTGTGCTGCTTATTGAGACCGACGAAACCTTGCCTTGGGTACCCACCGGCGTTTCCGACGATTTAATGGTCGGCGAACCCGTTATCGCGATTGGCAATCCATTCGGCTTATTTTCCAACACCGTCACCACCGGTGTGCTCTCGGCAATCGATCGCTCAGTCAACGTCGAGGGCGACTACTACTACGGTTTCCTGCAAACCGACGCCTCGATCAATCCGGGCAACTCGGGTGGACCGCTGCTCAACGCCGAGGGCACGCTGATCGGGATCAACACTGCGATTTACAAAGGCGCGCAGGGGATCGGCCTGGCGATCCCTATTGATACCGCCAATCGCGTCGTCGACGAGCTGATCGAACACGGCGAGATCCCGCCTCCTTGGATCGGCCTTGAATTCCAAAACCTCGAACCTGAACTACGCACCGTGATGCAATTGCCCGACGGGATGTCGGGGGCGCTCGTCACCAAGGTCGAGCCCGGCAGTCCAGCCGAAGCGAGCGGTATGAAGCGCGGCGACCTCGTGATTGGCATCGACGGTCACCGCGTCGCTCGCGACCGCTCGTTTTTTGAAGCTCTGCGAACCTCGCTGGTTGGACAAACCATTCAGCTCGACATCTGGCGCAACGAGGAGGTCCAGCCCATCAGCCTCGTCGGCGTCGACCTGCCCGACCACATCGTCTTGGGGCTGGCCGAGCAGTTCCTCGGCGTGCAGCTCGCACCTGAAATCGGGCTCGGTTACCGCATCGAAGCACTCAACGTCGCGTATCCCGCTATCTACTACGGCATTGAGAAAGGCGACGTCGTGCTCGGCATCAACGGACGATCGCTTCGCTACAACGACGATTTGCGCAACGCGATGGTTGACCTTCGCCGAGACTACGCGGCAACTGGCGCTCGCAATCGGGTCATCCTCGAAATCCGCCGTGGGACACAGCAGCAGCATTTTTCGCTCCCGAGCTTCGAGGCTTTCACCGCGGTTCAGAAGCTCAAGGGGCGTTGAGAGTCCCATGGACGCGACGGCTCCCGAAACGAGGGAACCTCTTGGACCTGAGCGCGGTCGATAACACGAGACATCAACAAGGAACACTCGACATGGCGAGACATCGCACGAGATCAACCTGGCGAATCAAAGCAAGCTTGCTGGTCGTAGCCTTCATCACGGCAACGGCCGGTGCAGGCGCGTGGGCCGTCGATCTCTTTGACACCCCGGAGCCATCGCCGACCGACACGCAAGAGCCGCTGTGGGAGGAAGTCGAAGCCCCCGCGTTCATCACACCCATAGGCGTACCGAATTCCTTTGCCGACCTAGCGGAGCAAGTTTCACCTGCTGTGGTGAACATCCAGGTTTCTTCAGATCGCACGCAGCAGTTTGGCATGGACGAACGCTTTCACGGCTTTCCGTTTGGCCCGCCCGGCAACGGAGGCCGCCGACCGGCATGGGGCGCGGGCACGGGCTTTGTCATTTCGGCCAACGGCTACATCGCCACCAACGCACATGTGGTCGATGGGGCGGACGAAATTAACGTCAGCTTCCTCGACGGAAAATCCCTGCCTGCAAAAGTGATCGGACTCGATATCAAGACCGACCTCGCTCTGATCAAGGTCGAAAGCGACGTCCCGCTGCCAGCGATTCCACTGGGCGACTCCGACGCCGTCCGGCCGGGCGAATGGGTCGTCGCAATCGGTAACGCAATGAACCTCGAGCATACGGTGACGGCGGGCATTGTCAGTGCGAAGCACCGCTACCTCGCACGCGGCAACTACGACGACTTCATTCAAACCGACGCCGCGATCAACCCGGGCAATTCGGGCGGGCCACTCATCAACCTCGCTGGCGAGGTCATCGGGATCAACACGGCGATCAACCCCGAAGCCAACACCATCGGCTTCGCAGTACCGATCAAAATTGCCAAACAGATTCTCCCTCAGCTCAAATCCCACGGACGCGTCAGCCGCGGTTGGTTGGGGGTCGAGATTCACGAACTGACCGCCGAGCTGAAAGAAGAAACCGGAGCCACCGAAGGAGCTTTGATTCAGCGGGTCTTGCCCGAAACGCCGGCAATGAAAGCCGGCTTGCTACACGGCGACATCATCATCACCTTCAACGGCGACCGCGTCCCCAGCCACCGGCAGCTTCCCAACATCGTCGCAAATACTCCGATCGACGAACCTGTACCCGTTGAAGTGATACGAGACGGAAAGCAGATATCGATCGACGTAACTCTCGCAGTAATGGATGAACCTTCCCTTGCATCCAACGATCGTCGTCATGGCCTCGAACGCAAACCCGAGCGCGCCAGCTTCGACCACTTTGGTGTCGACACGCAGAAACTCACTGCAGACTTGGCCGAACAGCTGGGCTTCGAGCAAGCAGCAGGGGTTATTGTCACTCGAGTCGTAGCGGGTGGCCCCGCCGAAAAAGCAGGCCTCTTGCGCGGCGATGTAATCCTTGAAGTCGAAGGCGCCGCCATCGAATCTCCAAGCGAACTCGACACCACCCTCGATGGCATTGGCGACGGCGCAGTCCTGCTCGTGCGACGGGCGGAGACAACGTTGTTTATCCCCATCCAACGCTCAAGCTAGTCAGGCGAGCCTAGGAGCGTCGTCGCGACAAGCGCGACATTGTGCCTCGAGCTTGCAACGCAACAAACACAAAAAAAAGAGCGAGTTCCTTGACGCCTGCGACGCGGTGTCGAGAGTTGTCCGTATGCAAATGGATAAATTCACGATCAAGTCCCAAGAAGCCCTCGCAAGCGCTCAGAGTCGCGCGAGCACTCTTGGACATAGTCAAATTGAACCGGCCCACTTGCTGGCCGAGCTTCTCAAGCAAGCCGAAGGCAGCACGATCCCGATCTTGCAAAAGGTTGGTGTGGCGATCCCCGGCCTGCAACAAAGGGTCGAAGACCGACTCTCGCAGTTGGCGACTGCACGTGGTGGCGCAGCGCCCCACCTCGCACCGGCAACTTCCGCGATTCTCGAAGCCGCTTCCCGCGAAGCCGAGACCTTCAAGGACGAGTTCGTGTCGACGGAGCACGTCCTCCTCGCCATCGCCAAAGACACAAGCGACCCGTGCGGCGCAATCCTGCGCGACAGCGGCGCGTCTCATGAAAACATCCTCAAAGCGCTTACAACGATTCGCGGCAGCGCCCGAGTCACCGACCAGGACCCGGAGTCGAAACACCAGGCTCTTGAGAAGTTCGGACGCGACCTCACTGCGGTCGCACGCGCGGACAAACTCGACCCCGTCGTCGGGCGCGACGAAGAGATCCGTCGCGTCATCCAGGTTCTGTCGCGACGCCGCAAGAACAATCCGGTTCTCATCGGAGAACCCGGCGTTGGCAAAACGGCTATCGCCGAAGGCCTCGCTCAGCGGATCGCCGCCGGCGACGTGCCGGAGTCGTTGAAGGATAAGCGCGTAATCGCCCTCGATGTCGGTGCGCTAATTGCGGGTGCGAAGTTCCGCGGAGAATTCGAAGAGCGCCTCAAGGCGGTACTGGCTGAGGTTTCGGAAGCAGACGGCAACATCGTTTTGTTCATTGACGAACTGCACACCATCGTCGGGGCCGGGGCCGCCGAGGGCGCAGCAGATGCGGCCAACCTATTGAAGCCCGCGCTCGCACGCGGTGAGTTGCACTGCATTGGCGCAACGACTCTCGATGAGTACCGCAAGCACATCGAAAAGGATGCCGCTCTCGAAAGACGCTTTCAGCCAGTGATTGTTGGCGAGCCCAACGTCGAGGACAGCATTTCGATTCTTCGCGGCTTGAAAGAGCGCTATGAAAACCACCACGGCGTACGCATCCAAGACGCCGCTCTGGTAGCCGCCGCGACCCTTTCCCATCGCTACATCGCCGACCGATTTTTGCCCGACAAAGCCATCGATTTGATGGACGAAGCCGCAAGTCGCGTGCGCGTGCAGATCGACTCAAAGCCCGAAGAACTCGACAGCCTCGAGCGCAAACAGGTGCAACTTTCGATCGAACGCGAGGCGCTCAAGAAAGAAACCGACGACGCGAGCATTCAACGACTCGAAACTGTCGAGCACGAAATCGCCGAACTTCGCGAGCAAGGCGACGCCTTGCAGGCCCGCTGGCAGAACGAGATGGACGTCATCTCAGCGGTGCGCGATCTGATCACTCAACGCGGCGAGCTCAACCTCGAGCTCGACCGCGCCCAACGCGAGGGCAACTACGAACTCGCCGGCGAACTTCGCTATGGAAAGCTCGTCGACCTCGAGCGCGACCTCGCCCTGCGCCAGGCCTCTCTCGACGACTTGCATGAAAACGGATCCTTGCTCTCAGAGGAAGTCACGAGCGAAGAGATCGCCGAGATTGTCTCGAAATGGACCGGCATCCCCGTCACCAAGATGCTCGAGAGTGAGCAGGGCAAATTGCTCAACATGGAGTCGATGCTCCATCAGCGCGTGATCGGACAAGACCCTGCACTGACCGCGGTTTCAAACGCCGTGCGGCGCGCCCGGGCCGGGTTGCAAGACCCCAATCGCCCGGTTGGCTCGTTTATCTTTCTCGGCCCTACTGGGGTTGGCAAAACCGAGACGGCACGCGCGTTGGCGGAGTTTTTGTTTGACGACGACCAGGCGATGGTTCGCATTGACATGAGCGAGTTCATGGAAAAGCATTCCGTGTCCCGGCTGATCGGCGCGCCTCCTGGGTATGTGGGGTATGACGAGGGCGGCTATCTCACCGAGGCCGTGCGCCGTCATCCGTACGGAGTCGTGTTGTTCGATGAGATCGAGAAAGCGCATCCAGATGTCTTCAACGTGCTGTTGCAGATCCTCGACGACGGCCGACTCACAGACGGACAAGGACGCACTGTGGACTTCCGCAACGTCGTACTCGTGATGACGTCCAATATTGGCAGCGAGTACATCGTCGACCTCAACGCCGGCCAGGAAAGCGAGCTCGAGGAGCGAGTCGGCAGCGCCCTGCGTGCCCACTTCAAACCCGAGTTCCTCAACCGCGTCGACGACGTAATTATCTACCGCCAACTGCAACGAGATCAGATCGGTGCGATTGCAAAGATCCAACTCGACCGCGTAAAGAAGCTGTTGCTGGACCGACGTCTCGAACTCGAAGTTTCCGAAGCAGCGCTCGATCTAATTGCCGAGAGGGGGTACGACCCGCAGTACGGCGCGCGACCGCTCAAGCGAGCGATTCAGCGACTGGTGCAAGACCCACTGGCGACGCGGATTTTGCAAGGCGACTTCCCGGAAGGCTCGAAGATTCGGGTGGATGTTCAAAACGACGACAGCGCCGAAGGGGCAACGCTGGAGTTCTCCAAGCTCTAGCTCACTGCCGCAGCGGCCTTCGCAAGCGAGAGCATGCGATGCGATGAGCCGCTCGGTGGCGCGCTTGGAAGTCTCACGCGCGTTTCGAGATTGCTTTGCGGTGGCAGAGTTCTCTACAACGCCTTGTGTTGGTAGAGCGCACCGTCTCCAAAGCCGAGTTTTCGGTAGTAGCCCCGAGTGCCTATCGCCGAGATCACGGCCAGGGTTTCATACCCCGCCTCGCGTGCATGCCCGCATGCTTCCTCGACCAACCGCGTACCGAAGCCTCGATGCTGCGCATTTTCATTGGCTCGGGTACCGAGGTCGAGAGCACCGCCATAGATATGTACTTCGCGAATGATCGCGCAGTCGGTCAATTCGTCACAGAAGGCTTTCGCCTTCGGCAGGGACAAGCGCAAGAAGCCAACGATGCGATCCTCCGGTGTTGTCAGCTCGAGAAACACCTCCGAACCTGAACCGCTCTCGTAAGGCGTTGCCCGCACCACCAATTGCGCGGGATCAAATTTACTGCCACGAATTTCGCGAGCGCGAATTTCCTCGCTGTGTCCGCCCTGATCTGCCAAGGCGCGCTCTGCGAGTTCGCGAAAGTTCGTCAACTTGTTTCCAACCACGATGTCGTCGGAGGAGATGTCTCGAATCACGCGGGTCAAGCGGCAGTAGCGCGGTGTTTTCGAGAGCGCATGCGTCAGCACGCCAAGCAGCTCGTCGTGTTCGTAGGGGCGCCAGCTGCCGTCGTTGTACGAGTTCATCAGCTCCGCGGTCTCGATCAGGCTGCACGGGTAAATCTTGAGCTCGTCCGGACGAAAGTCCGGGTCATCAAATAGCCGCTCATAGTCAGCGCAGTCGGCCTCGGGATTGGAGCCGAGCAGATTTGGCATCCAATGGGCGTGGATCTTAAACCCCGCGCGTCGTGCGAGATCAATCGCCTTGCGCGTCTCAGCGACTCCATGTCCGCGCTTGATCGCGTCGAGCACTGGGTCGGAC
>JBLHOB010000092.1:0-8619 GCA_047619425.1 Myxococcota bacterium | reverse complement strand
CGTACTCGCCGGCCTCGTATGCGTGACGCGGGCCGGTCATCTTGCGCGTTGCGCGAGCGTAGCAGGCCGAGCCCCACTGTGAGCGTGGCAACCCGAATGCGGATCGAGTACCTGTCCCGTTGCACCCAACCCACGGTTCAATGTGACCACGCGCCGGAGATCCATGACTGTCTACAGCCACTCCCGCCTGGCTAGCTTCGAGAAGTGCCCCAAGCAGTTTGAATACCGCTACGTGCTTGGGGTCCCCCAGGAGAGCGAGGGGATCGAAGCCTTCATGGGCAAGCGCGTTCACGAAGTCCTCGAGAGGCTGTACGAATTCGCCGGGCGCGGACAGATCGCGTCACTTGAGCAGGTGATCTTTCGCTACCACGCGTTTTGGGACGAGCACTACGACGACAAGCGTGTGCGCGTCGTGCGCAGCAACACACCGGTGTCGCACTACCGCAAGCTCGGTGTTGCGTGCATTGAGTACTACTACCGGCGCTATCACCCGTTTGACGAAGCCGAGACGCTAGGCGTCGAGACCGAAGTCACCTTCGACCTGCAAGAGGGAGGCGACTACGCGATGCGCGGGATTATCGACCGCCTCGTGCGCGCTGACGACGGCGCAATCGAAGTACACGACTACAAAACCGGCCGCTACGTCCCCTCCCAGAAGGACCTCAACCAGGACCGGCAACTCGCGCTCTATCAATTGGGTCTGAAGGATCGCTTCGGCGACGACCAGCCCTACCGCTTGGTCTGGCACTACTTGCAGCGCAAAGAGTTTCGCACCTCGACGCGAACCGACGAACAACTTGAGCAGCTTCGCAAAGACACCATCGGTGTCATCGACCAGATTACAAGCGCCACCGAATACCCCGTACAGCGCAACCGGTTGTGTGACTGGTGCGAGTACAAGGACCGCTGTTTTGCCGAAAACCCCTGACAAGCGTTGTGTCAGCACGCTCGAACACCGCGTCAGCTTCTTCGAAACCGACGCGATGAAGGTCGTGCATCACTCGAACTACATTCGTTACTTCGAGCTGGCGCGGGTCAAATGGCTCGATGAGTTCGACGAACCCTACCTGCGCTATGTCGAGCGCGACATTCACTTTGCCACCACCAAGGTCCACGCGCTCTATCACTTGAGTGCCCGCTACGACGACATCTTGGATGTCCAAACGTGGGTGGATTGGGTGCGCGGTGCGTCGCTTCGCATGTCGTATTCGATCGACCGCGACGGCACACCGCTCGTCACCGGCTGGACGGAGCACGCTTTGGTTTCGGGCGAAGGCAAGGTGCGACGCATCCCGAAAGAAAACCGCGCGCGCTTTGCCGCAGCGTCAAACCTCGAAGACTCGGGTGAAGACTGATCTCTTTGCGGTGTCGGCCTTCGACCGACGCTAAGACGCCATGGCAACTCGCGCCTATTGAGCGTTTCTATCTGAGCTGAGCTTCAATGCGCGTCAATCAACATTCTTGGGCGCTATTGGGCGCTAAAGATCCGCTTCACCGCCGCTGGAATACGCGACGTCAATTGGGTGTTCGCCCATGCCGTTGCGGTGTGAATCGCCGCGAGCGCATCGCCCTGCCCCGACCAATGCTCGCGCACAATGTCTGGATGGACGCTCTTCAGCAGGCGTGACAGTGCAGTCGCTACAACGAGCAAGTCATCGATCAAGCCAATCGGCCCCAACAGAAGCTCGGGCAACAAGTCGACGGGAGAAAGGATGTACGCGACACCCAACCCCGCGATCACTTTGGCACCGATGGGGACTCGCGGATCTTTTGCCAACCGGAACAACAACATAGTCAGGTCGGGTAAAAGCATGAGAACGTCTCGAAAGCTGCTGCCCAAGCCCGGCACGCGTTCGATCACCACCGCGCGCAAGCGATCATAGGACCGCACTTCGCGCGGATTTAGCTCGATCTCTATTCTCGTTTCCCGGTTCGTCGCGGCCACGACAGCCCTCCCGCATCGCCCGTATCACTCAAGGCAATCCCCCTCAGTCTATTCGATTGGGACACCGCAAACTCCCGCCTCATTCAAGCTTGTCGAATAATCCTGTCCATTCCGTGCTATATCTTGTGTCCCCAAAGGGACACCGTGGTAGAACAAAGCGCGCAATTCAAAGAGTTTCAAATGCCACTCGCCGAGCCAATCAACGGTTCGGACTCGGTTACTGCCGTTATGGGCATTCCCGAATGGTGGCCTACGTGCCAGCGGATCGCGATCGTGATGGCTCACGACGCCGACACCGACCTCAACCACCCTCTTCTTGAGCACCTGCAACAGAAGTTGACGACCGAAAAGTTCCTGACCCTGCGCTTCAACTTCCCCTTTGCAGAGGCGAACCTACCCGCCACTTCCGACAGCGGTGAAACCCTGCTCCGCACATTTCGCACCGCGATTGCCGCACTGCACCGCGACCCGACCTCGGCCCCTGCGCACGTTTTCATCGGAGGGCACGGTTTGGGCGCGCGAGTCGCTGCCCAGATGGCAACGACCCAGATCCGCATCGAAGGCGCTTTTTTGCTGAGCTTCCCGCTTCACGCGCCGAAAGACCCCACAACGATCAGCGCCGAGCAGCTTTACCGCATGACGTCGCCGACGCTTTTCGTCCAGGGCACGCGGGACAAACAATGCGATATCCCCACGCTCAGCAAGACCGTGCGCCGCATGGGCACCACCACCGAAGTCCGCAGCGTGCACGACGCCGATGAACAGTTTCGTGTTCCCGGCGAATCCCTGCGCAGCAGCGACGAGATCTACGACGAAGTCTTCGACCACTTGCTCAAGTGGAGCGATAAGCACCATATCCCGCAGTAGTTTGCGCGACGCCGCGAAGCGGCTCCGCTAGGCCACAGGCACTTTGGTTGGCCGATGTTGTACCGCGAGGTGGCTCCGCTGGGCCGCGGGCGCTTCATTTTGCGCTGCGATGTGGAGCGGCTGCACTGGGCCGCGGGCGCCGTTTAGCGGGACGTTGTGGCGGCGCGGGGGTCCTTTGAGAGGGGATCTCGTCGGACCGCGGGCACGGCGCCTCTGGACGTGTGGCGGCTTGGCTGCGGCGCGGGCGCTGCTCTGCGGGCATTTATGTGGCTTCACCGGGCTGCGGATGCCGAGGAGAGTTGCGCATTGGAGTTGGTGGGCGCGTTGCCTGCCGTGGCGACTTCGTTTCGTAGAGTGAATGGGGCGGAAATTACGCGGCGTCGAGTCCCGGGGACTTGTCGGTTGGGCGTTGAAATGGCGCGGGGCGCGCGTTAGGGTTCGAGCGCTCTCAGGGCTCCCGGGGCAACCCGAAGCGAGCCCAGCGTTTTTCTAAAACATAGAAATACTTGTCTAAAACAGTAACTCTGGAGGTTATCCCCCCATGAAGGTCATGGTGTGTCTCAAGCAGGTTCCCCATCAGGACGCCCGACTGGACGTCAACGCTGATGGTACCTGGATCCAAGACAGCAACATCAAGTTTGAAATCAACAGTTATGACACCTACGCACTCGAAGAGGCGCTCCAAATTAAGGACGCTGGCGAGGCGGAAGTCGTCGTAGTTTCTATTGGCCCCGATCGCGTTACCCAGGCCCTGCGCACGTCACTCGGCATGGGTGCTGACCGCGCCGTCCACATCAAGGACGATGACGCAGACGGCTCCGACACGTTGGGTTGCGCAAAGATCCTCGCAGCCGTTGCCAAGGAAGAGAACCCGGACGTCATTTTCACGGGCTTTATGTCCGACGATGGCAACTCCTCGGCCGTGCCGGCGATGCTCGCAGAGCTTCTCGACATGCCTTCGGCAACGGGTGTGCTCAGTGTTGAAGTTGGTGACAGCCTCAAATGTGAGCGCGAACTCGAAGGCGGAGCCCTCGAAGTCGTCGAGCTTCCGAAGCCCTGCCTCGCAGCCATTCAGACGGGTGCCAACCAGGTTCGGTACGCATCGCTCAAGGGCATCATGCAGGCGAAGAAGAAGCCTGTTGACGTCAAGACGATGGCAGACCTCGGTGTGGGCGATCAGGCCGGCGCAGGCGCTGTGAAGGCGAAGATCGAGAAGATCTACGTCCCGCAGAAGAGCGACACGGCGGAGATCCTCAGCGGTTCGACGGACGAGATCGTCGGCCAACTCATCACCAAGATCAAAGAGCTCGGGCTTCTTTAAGCCGGCCGGAAGAGAGATTTTAAAATGAGCAGTGTTCTCGTTGTTACGGAAGTAAATGACGGAAAGATTCGCGATGCGGGCCTCGAATTGGTGGCCTTCGCGCGCAAGGTTGCAGAAGCGAGCGGCCGCGAGGTCAAGAGCCTCGTGATCGGCAGCGGTGTCGATGCCGCAGCCGGTGAGTTCGCAGGCAAGGGCGGAGGCGAGACGTACGTTATCGACGCCCCCGAAGTTGCCAACTACAACGTCGATACCTATAAGAAGGCCATTCTGGCCGCAGTCACCGCAAGCGGAGCCGACCTCGTGCTCCTCTCGAACACGCCGACAGGCTGGGACGTTGCACCGCGCATCGCCGCCAACCTCGACTGCGCATTCGTCAGCGACTGCACGAACATCGAAGCCAGCGGTTCGGGCCTCACGTTCACCCGCCGCGTATTCAACGGCAAGCTCAACGCAGAGCTGAGCGTCGCCGGTGCCGCGGTTGCCACGGTGCAGCCCGGTGCAGTGGAGCCCTTCGAAGGCTCTTCTGACGGCGCGGCTTCAAAGCTCGACGCCGACTTGAGCGGTGCCAAGGCCAAGTTCGTTGAGATCAAGATGAGCGCCAGCACGGGCATCGACCTCACCAAGGCCGACGTGGTTGTCTCGGGTGGTCGCGGTGTTGGATCTCCGGAGAAATTCCCGGAGATCATCCAGCCTCTCGCCGACGCACTCGGTGGCGCCATGGGCGCATCCCGCCCCGTCGTCGACGCCGGTTGGTTGCCCCACGCACACCAGGTCGGTTCTTCGGGCCAGGTCGTGACGCCGAAGCTTTACGTAGCTACAGGCATCAGTGGTGCCATTCAGCACTTGGTCGGCATGAAGGGATCGAACTTCATCGTCGCAATCAACAAGGACGCAGACGCCCCGATCTTCGAAGTGGCGGATGTCGGTGTTGTTGCTGACTTGTTCGACATTGTCCCGGCACTCACGGCAGCTGCCGTAGCGGCCAAGGGCTAATCGAACCCATCGCACCGCGCTTCTTAGCCAGCGCCTCGGGTTGGCCTCTCGGTTGAGGGGCGATCATCGAGGTGCAACTGAGCAGCAAGAAATTGAGGGCTCGCAAACTTCGTGTTTGCGGGCCCTTTTTCTTGCCCCATTGCGTGGGTAGCCCTCTCCTGCGACGGATCCAGCAAACCCGCCATCTCGCGCCCGAGCGGAGCCCTGCTGAATAAAGGCCCCGAGCCAAATGCAATCAACAGAAATGCAACCGCAAGACCTAAGAGCTATGATCGGCGCCCGTTCAGCGACCGGCGGGATCAAGAAATACGCCGGTACGTGCGAAGAGTAGACGGACGACCGGTTCGCTAGCGAGCCTACCCACCAATCAGTTTAAGCGAGCAGACCATGGCACTCGACACATCAGACTTCAAAAACGGCCTCAAAATCGACATCGACGGTTCGCCGTTCATCATCACCTACTTTCAACACGTCAAGCCCGGCAAGGGTGGCGCGTTTGTTCGCACCAAGATCAAGAATCTGCTCAACGGCAAGACGTCGGACAAGACGTTTCGCGCCGGCGAGAAGCTCCAAGAAGCTCCAGTTGAAGAGCGCGTCATGCAGTACCTCTACCGCGACGGTGACAGCTGCATCTTTATGGACACCAAGAGCTACGACCAGATCCCGATCAGCGACGAAGTCATCGGCGACAACGCAAAGTTCTTGCTCGAAAACGCCGAGGTGGGTGTGCTCTTCTGGAAGGACAACCCGGTCAACATCGAACTACCTCAGTTCATTGAAGTCGTGATCACCCAGAGTGACCCGGGCGTCAAAGGCGACACGAGTTCAGGCGCAACCAAGCCCGCGACCATCGAAAGTGGCGCGGTCATCCAAGTCCCTCTCTTCATCAAAGAGGGCGAGAAGATCCGAGTCGACACGCGCACTGCCGAGTACTGCGAGCGCGTAAACGACTAGCGGGTTGGGAGTCTGATTCTTCAACGTGGCGTCCCCTGAGCAGCCGAAGATCAAACGCGCGATCGTACTGGCGGGAGGTGGTGCACGCGGGGCTTACGAAGCCGGCGTGCTCAGCTACATCCTCGAAGAGATACCCAAGCGCTTGGGTAAGCCCGTCGATATTGACATCGTATGCGGCACTTCAGTGGGCGCAATCCACGCCGCATTCCTCGCTGCAACAGCCGACGTCGATACCGGCCGCGCGAAAGCGCTGAAGCAGATCTGGGAAAACATGCGGGTCGATGAGATCTTCCAGTTCAACACCCGCGACATCTTGCGGATCCCCAGCCGATTGCTCGGCTTGCGCCGCGTAGCGAGACAGTTGAGAGAGGGCCAACGCCCCGACCGATTGTATGGCCTGCTCGACACGCGCCCCCTTGAGAAACTAGTCCTCGACTCTATTCCGTGGCGCGGCATCCGCCGCAACCTCCGCGCAGACCGACTCGAAGCGGTATGCATTGCAACGACGCAAATCGCCACTGGACACGCCGTGGTATTTGTTGAACAAAAAAATCGATCGCTCCCCGAATGGTCGAACCAGGACAGCATTCGAATGCAGCCCATTCGCCTGTCCCCCATGCATGCGTTGGCCTCGGCCGCGATCCCGATGCTCTTCCCCGCAGTACGCCTTGGCTCGCGCTATTACTCCGACGGGGGGCTACGCCTCAACACGCCACTTGCCCCCGCTGTGCGACTCGGTGCCAACCGAGTGCTGGTCATCGGCGTTGGGCGCAAAACTACGACCACCGTCTCGGAAGAATTGGCACAGCAACGCACCGAAGGCTTCGGCAATCCGATGTTCCTGGCCGGCAAAGTCCTCAACGCCTTGATGCTGAGCCCGGTCGATGCCGACCTCGCGCGCTTGCGGTTGATCAATCGCTTTATCGATAACGGCGCAGCCACGTATGGAGATGATTTCCTCTCCAGGGTTAACGAAACCGCAGCAGCGACCTCCGACACCCGCCCCATGCAAAAGATCCACGACCTCGTCGTGCGCCCTTCTGAAGATCTCGGCATCATGGCCGGCCAGCTGCTCTCGAGCAATCGCGACCAGTTTTCGCTGTCGCCCTTTTTGCGCATCTTGATGAAGATACTGGGCACTGGCGCCGAAGCGCGAGAGAGCGACTTGCTCTCCTATCTCTTGTTCGACAGCGCCTACGCCAAGCCACTCATCGACCTGGGCTACCAGGACGCCAAGGCCCAGGCCGACGAACTGCTCGAGTTCTTCTCCGACGACCCGATGTAGCATCGCTCAGATGTAGCATCGCTCAGATGTAGCATCACTCAGATGTAGCATCGCTCAGATGTAGCGGCGCTCGTGTGTCGGCTAGACTCTCAATCTCATTCCGGAGGTGGGAGAGCATGCGCGGCGATCAACTCGCACGTCAGTGGCAACTCATTCAGCGACTTGCAAAGAGTCACGCGGGCGTTGGTCTAGACGATCTCGCCGAAGACCTCGATTGCGTCCGCCGCACGGTGTATCGCGATTTGGACGCATTGATGTATGCGGGGTTTCCGGTCGTCAGCGAAAAACGCGACGGCCGTGTCTTCTACCGTTTCATGGACTCGTTCCAACTAGGCGACGTGCCCTTTACCCCCGACGAGTTGCTCGCCCTCGCCTTCAGCGAAGACTTGCTGAAGGTGCTTGAAGGCACCGTTTTCCACGACTCGATTCGCTCGGCGCTGGCAAAGATTCGCGCGGGCCTCGGTCCCGAACTCGGCAACTACTTGAGCCAGTTGACGGACTCGTTTCGCGTCGTGCCCGGCCCGCACAAACGCTATGCACAGTTCTCAGAGACGATTCGCCAACTCAATGAAAGCGTGCTCGGCAACCGCACCGTCGCCATTGAATACCGCACAGCACGCAGCGGGCAGGAGACCGAGCGCGAACTCGACCCCTACCGCGTCTGGTATCGCAGCGGCGGGCTCTATGTCATTGGCCACGATCACCGCTCGGGAGAGATCCGCACCTTCGCCGTCGATCGGATTCTCGCAATCCGCGCCACTGACAGGTCTTTTGAGATGGACCCCGACTTTGACTTTGAGGCGTTTACGCAGAGCGCGTTCGGCGTGATCTCTGAAACTCCAGTGCCAGTGCGAATTCGCTTTGACGCCAACTGGCGCACTCACGTGATGGAACACACCTGGCATCCCAGTCAAAAGGTGGCCGACACGAAAGACGGTGGCATTGAGCTTTCGATGGAGGTTGGAGGGAGTGCGGAGCTTCGCAATTGGGTGATGTCGTTTGGGGCTGGGGCCGAAGTGATGGAGCCGGAAGGGCTTCGAGCGGATGTGATTGCGGAGAATTTGGCAGTGGGGCGGCGGTACGCTCGGTCGCGGTGAGGTGAGAGCAGGTTGTGGGGCCGTGTCTGAAGCGAGTTCATTCGCGCACGGGATGACGCAATCGACTTTCTACTGAGTGGGGAGGAAGACTGCGGCGTTTTGTTTGGACGGTTCGAAGTGCGCTTTGAAGGGCGTTACCACTCTACGGTTTGAATTT
>JBLHOB010000091.1:0-8652 GCA_047619425.1 Myxococcota bacterium | reverse complement strand
GGCGACCCCGCATGCGGGTAATGCGGATCAGCGCACCGGATAGCTGGGGGTCTTTCTCAAACTCAATTCCCGCCTCGGCTAGTGCCGTCAGATGTCTAATCACGGCAAGTACGAGCCGCAGGCGCAGACCGGTATCCACTTGCGAAGCGAAGATCCGCAGCACCGCGCGCTGGAGTGCTTCACTCGGAGCAAGGTCGTCGATGCCGTAATGCCCAAGAGCGCGGTGCACCAACTCGAGGAAGCCTTCGTCAATCCCCGCGCCCGACGCACGCAAGCGACGCACGAACATGCGGAAGCGCGCCGCGTTTGACGGACCCAAGTCCCCGGAAAGCGAAGCACGCGGAGCGTTGATGAACATCTCTTCGGTGTCGACGAACGAGCCGACCGCATAACGAATGCGAGACATCTGCTCGAGGAAGCCCATGGAAACGCCTTCTGGAATAGGTGCCTCAAGTAGGGCAACGAGGCTTTCACTGCGCGCGGGGTTGGCGTCGAAGCCAAGGGCAACGCGACGCACTTCTTCGAGTACGGCGTCTATTGCCGCTTTGCGAGACGAACGCTCTGCCCGATCCGCGTTGAGCAAGTCCGGCTCAGCGAGAGGCGAATTTTCATCGGGCTTGAACAAGAGCGCGAGGGTATCGATCTGGAATGGAAGTGTGACGCGGGGCTTCGCATCGGCGGCCTCAGCGTCAGCCTGTCCGGGATCGATGACAAGCAGGACATCGCCTGCGCTGACTTGTTGTCCCGAACGCACGCGAACCTCGGTCACGACACCCGATACGGGCGCTTGAAAACCGATCTCCATCTTCATGGCTTCGACGAGGCCCAAGGGGTCGCCCACCTTGACGGTGTCCCCTTCCATCACGGAGACCGCAACCACCATGGCGGGCGTTCCCGCGAGTACTTGCCCCGCAGTCTGCCAGCTATAGCGGTAAGGGTGTCCTTCGATCTCGATCCGCAACCCGCGATCGGATGCGTCATAGAGGATGCGTCGCACGCGCTCGTCGATCTCAAGTCGCGCGCGGTTGTCGCCATCTTCGCGCATGTACGCGCCGACCACTTGCTCGTCGAGGTGCACGCGATAGCGCCAGGCACCGGTGGCGTACACCATCGCGCGATAGCTCTCACCCTCACAGCTGATGTCGATCTGTTGGCCGCTCGACGCCGGAATACGCTCGGGTGCAATGCGAGAAACATCGGAGTAGAAGTTAAGACGCGCCGAAGCTCGGCGGCGTTGATAGGCGAGGATTGCCGCCGCGACGATCGAATCTTGCGCCATGGTATCGCTCGACGTAGCGACTTCCTCCGCGGGGCGATGTCCACCGCGGTCGAGCCAGCCCGTGTCGACAGCTCCCGCACGGAAGTCGCGACTTTTCAACAACTCGAGCAGGTAGCCGCGATTCGTCGCGCCAGATTGAATGACGATCTCAAGATCCTGTAGCGCGCACTCAAGGCGCGCCCTTGCATCGTCTCGGTTTTCGCCAACTGCAATCACCTTGGTAACCAAAGAATCGAAGTCCGGCGGTACCGTGCTGCCCGCAACAACCCCCGAGTCAACACGCACGTGTGGGCCCATCGGCGGTTCGAAGCGAACGATCTTGCCGGGGGACGGGAGGAAGCCTTGATCGGGGTCTTCCGCGCACAGGCGCGCTTCGATCGCAA
Source organism: Myxococcota bacterium (assembly GCA_047619425.1). GTDB lineage: Bacteria > Myxococcota_A > UBA9160 > UBA9160 > UBA4427 > DUBZ01. The sequence continues at coordinate 6,990 of JBLHOB010000091.1, read as the reverse complement.
CGCCGCGTTCATGCACGTTGATCGACTTGATGGACTCGCCGCGTGCAATTTTGATCTGTAGTTGAACCAGATCAATACCGGTGATCTCTTCCGTGATCCCGTGCTCAACCTGCAAGCGTGGGTTGACTTCGAGGAAGTAGAACTCTTCGCCGGCGAGCAAAAACTCAACGGTCCCCACGCCGGAATAGGAAACGTGCGTGACGATCTGCACCGCGGCGTCTTCCATCTCGCGACGCAACTTTTCGGAAAGATTTGGCGGTGGTGCCTCTTCGAGCACTTTCTGGTGACGCCGCTGCACGGAGCAGTCGCGCGAACCCACAGCGATCACGTGGCCGTGGGTGTCTGCTGCGATCTGGACTTCGATGTGGCGGCCATCCGTAACGCGCTTTTCGCAAAACAATCGATCGTCGCCAAACGCGCCCTTCGCCTCAGCGGCGGCGGAGCGGAAGGCTTCTTTCAATTGATCTTCGCGGTCGACCATGCGAATGCCGCGACCACCACCACCCGCCGTCGCCTTGATGACAACCGGGAAGCCGATGCGGCGCGCGTGTTTAACGACATCATTTTCGTCGATGAGGACGCCGCCGTTCCAATCCGTGATTGGAACCCCCGCCTCTTGCGCGAGCAGCTTTGACGTAATCTTGTCGCCGAGTGAGCGCATCGCCGCAGACGTCGGGCCCAAAAATGTGATCCCGGCTTCGGCGAGTCGGTCGACAAACTCGGGCGACTCCGCAACAAAGCCCCAGCCGGGCCAGACCGCATCAGCCTCGACGTGCTTTAGTGCCGCGATTAAACCGTCGTGATCGAGGTATGCCGCGACGGCCCCCGCGTTGTCGGGCAGCGCATAGGCGTGGTCCGCCTGGCGCACGAAGGGCGCGTCGGCATCGGGTGTCGTGTAGAGCGCGATCACTTCCATGTCGCTGCCCTCGTGGGCACGCAGGCTCTTCACTGCACGAATGCAGCGCACCGCTGCCTCACCGCGATTTACAATTGCTAGTCGACGAATCTCAGCCACTTAGGCTCCTCCCACGAGAGTTGCCTTTGAGTCGGTGCAGGCGAAAGCTAGCCAGCTACCGTGGTGCGAAAGGGAAAGAGAGAGCGGGAGGCGTTTGTTGGCCTGATACAACCGCGGCAACTTTCCGTCTTTGCGAATTTCAAGTCCTTCGCGGGGCAAGTCGAATTGCTTTGCGATCTCGTCGCACGCCAAGCGGCGAACCGCATCGCCTTCATTGCGCGAGCACGCGCCATCGGCCATCGCCGCGACACCGCTCACAATGTTTGCGTTTGCATTGTCGCCCCGTACCGCGATCGCGTGAATACGCGACGCAGTAGCGTCGAGTGTTACGAGGTAGGTTGATGCGGCGTGCACAACTCGCTCGACGTCAACCTCGGTGTCGGGGGCAGTTTGCACTTCAAAAGCCTTCGGTGAAAAAATGGTTTTGGAATCGCGCTGCCTAGCCAATTTATAACTAGCCTCTTTTGCTGCCCAAAGTCGCCAACGCTCTGCTGCCCGGACCGGCGCGCGCTCAATACGTTGCCGCTCGCCGTCCGTAAACACACGGGCGTCGAAGCCTCCTCGGTAGTGAGCCGCGGATGCATCGCTGTCGTGAAGATCTACGACATCATTGCCGACCATCGAAGTAGACCTCTTCCATTTGAGTTAGACGCGAAACGATTTGAGTAACGAGATCGCGCGAACGTCGCGCTCCTCGGGCATCCGACTTGGGTTCGAAACATTCGAGATCAATGGAAATGGTCTCACCCATATTCGGAATGCTTCCCCAGGACTCCTGGGTGTCCCCTCGCATATAGACACACAACACGCGACAACCCGGAGTTGCGGTGATGATTCTCCCCACACCCCAAGCGATCGCTTCGTCACTCACCCGTCCGGTGCGACTCCTGCCACCTTCCGGAAACACCAACGCAACTTCGCCTCGAACCAACAGATGCGTGACACGAGAGAGCACCTGCGCAACAGCATTGCGTTCGCCACCGCGGGAGATTGGAATGCATTTCGCGATAAACACAAGAATCCGAGTGACCCCAGTGCGCGCGAAATTCTTGCGCTCCGGAGTGTTCCAGGGCATCTCGTTAAAGTGGATGCAGTACTTCCACCAGGGAACCAGCGCCCACGCGACGACGATCGAGTCGATCAACGTCAGATGGTTTGGACAAATGAGAATCGGCGCATCGGACTCTTCGCGAAGTTGTCGATACTGCTCACGCAGTTCGACCACGTTCTCGATCCGATAGCCCAAGATGAATCGCAGAAAGAACACCATCGGCGGAATCCATAATGGACCGATGATTCTTCCCAATTCTCGTTGCACGGCGTGTTTAAAACGCAGGCTCCGAGAAACACTTGGTGGCGTCGATTCACTCAATCGCTATCCCCTCTCAATTGCTGCCCCTCATGGGCGGAGGCAATTGCACCGCCAGTCGATCAACCGAGCTTTGAACAAATCAAATTGACGGCGTCGCCCACGGTGTTCACCGTGTCTACGTCTTCGTCTTCGATCTCGATGTCGAACTCATCTTCGAAGGCAATCACAACATCGACCAAGCGAGCCGAGTTGACCTTGAGGTCTTCGAGAATGTTGGTCTCCATCGCGATCGTTGCGAGCGCCTCCGGATTCTTGACCCAGGGCGTTAGGATCTTCACTACCCCTTCCATCACTTCCGACTGTTCCATGACACCTCCTTTTAAGAACGGTTTGTTCCGTTACTTCGTTGTACGTCGATTCGAAAATTCACCAAACGCTACGCGTTTTCCCACTTCTTGAAGATCACACAGGCGTTGACGTCGCCGAACCCAAAACCCGCCTTCGCAATAATCTTCATCTCGGGCATCTCTCCACCTTGATGCGGGATCCATTTGTCAAATGCCGCAATCTCTGGATGCACGTCTTCGCAGTTGATTGCGGGCTGCAAGAAGCCACCCTTCAACATCAACAGCGATGCAACAGCTTCGAGTCCGCCGGCTGCGCCGAGCGCATGACCGATCAATGACTTGGTTGCAGTGATCATCGGAAAGTCATCGGGGGTGCGGTCGAGTCCGCGCGCCCAGGAACCGATCTCCTTCGGGTCCGCGCCAGTCGCGGTCAAATGCCCGTTGATGGCATCAACTTGGCGGCCGTCGATTTTTGCATCGGCGAGCGCTCCCTTGATGCAGCGCGAAACACTCTCGGGATTGGGGGCCGTCATGCTGCCACCACCACGGTGGCCACCGCAGTTGACCGCGGATCCCAAAACCTCGGCATGGATCTCCGCGCCACGCGCCTCGGCACTCTCGAGGCTTTCGAGCATCAAGATGCCCGCACCCGAGCCCGGCACAAAGCCAGCTGCTGAAGCGCTCATTGGTCGCGATGCTTTCTCAGGGTCGTCGTTGAATTTGCGACAAATCACTCGCATTGCGTCAAAGCCAGCCCAAATGTAATGACTCGCGCCTTCGGCACCGCCGCAGAGCATGCGCTCTGCCAACCCGTGGCGAATGCGCTCGAGCCCCATCGAGATCGCTTCGGTCCCGGTGCTGCAGGCGCTTGAATTCGTCGTGACTTGATTACCGAGAGCCAACAGCCCGGAGGCACGCGCCGAAACACCACTGGCCATCACCTGCTCAACCGCAGTTGAGCCGAGGCGACGTACCTTTTTTTGATCGGTGAAGGGAACAACGCGTTCGGCCGTTGTGTCCATGCCGCCAATTCCCGTACCAATGATGGCGCCCGTATCCCAATCGACTTCGCTGTCGAGATCGGGCACTTCAAACCCAGCGCTCTTCCACGCTTCGACTGCCGCGAGGCTCGAAAAGCGCTGGCTGCCGTTCATCGCCATCAAATCCGACTCACTGAACGTTGCTTTGCAAAGTTCATCGATGCCAACAGGGGTGCCCGCGACGTGGCTACCGAACTTTGAGTCGGCCATCACCTGTTGAAACCGAATACCGGATTTCCCTTTGCGCAGGGCCATCTCGAATTCGTCAACGCCATTGCCGTTGGGCGCAATAACACCGAGCCCCGTTACAACTACACGCCTCATTTCGGCACTCCCATGCCCGAGAGAATGCCTGAGCAAACCAAGGTTCCGTCGTCGAGTCTCATTTCCATTTCGCAGCGCAACTTCTTGCGCCTGAAAAACATCTTGCGCGCCGTGGTGGTCACGCGATCGCCCGGCTTCACCATGCCTGAGAAGTCGACCTGGGCGTCGGTGAACACCGTCACAAGCTTTTCAACTTCTTGCGCCGAATGCTCTGCGGCATAGAGATAAATGCCGTATGCGACGACACCGGCTTGGGCCATTGCTTCGATCAGGATCACACCCGGGGTAACCGGATTGCCTGGGAAGTGCCCGCGATAGAAGTCCGCGTCTTCGCGAAAGGTATAACGCGCGACAATGTGCTCGAGGTCGAGTTCGACGATCTCTTCGACAAAGCGAAACGGGTCCGCCTGTGGGACCCGAGCGAGCACCTCTTCGTGGGTAAGCAGATCAGCCACCGTACATGCCTCCGTTGACGTGGATCACGGTGCCATTGATGTAGCTTGCCCGGGTAGCGAGATAGGAGACAACGTCGGCGACTTCGGCCGCAGTCCCCATGCGTCCTTGCGGGATCTTACTCAGAATGGCGTCTTTGACTTCTTCGGGAAGCTCTTCGGTCATCTCGGTGTCGATAAAGCCCGGGGCTACGGAGTTCACCAGGATGTCTCTGCCCGCGAGTTCTTGTGCGAGGGACTTGGTGAATGCATCGAGCCCCGCCTTCACCATGGTGTACGGCACCTGACCGGCATTGCCCGTATGGCCGACTACGCTTGAGATGTTGACGATACGTCCCGTGCCTTTGCGCATCATGAAGCGCCGCAAGACCATCTTCGACAGGTACCAGGTGCCTCGCGCAACCGCGGCAACCGAGTCGTATTGAGCGATCGTCATGGTCAGCATGGGTGCGTTCACATTGAAGCCGGCGTTGTTGACCAGTACGTCGATGCGACCCGCCGTGCCTTTCAACTCTTTGATCATCGCGTCGATCGCTTCGGGGTCAGCAAGATCGGCCTTTACGCCAAAGGCGTCAGGCAGTTCTGCCAAGAGTTTCTTGGCCTTCTCTTCGCTTGAGCGGTAGTGGACTCCGACGCGAAAACCCTCCGCCGCGAGAGCGCGGCAGCACGCGGCGCCAATGCCCGTCGCGCCTCCGGTAACCAGTGCAACCAACGGCTCGCTCATCAATCGCTCCTCCCGCCGCGAGAGTTCTCGCTTGCAAGGGGATAGTCGGGATAGTCGATGCCGACGAACGTTCCCACGCGAGCGTTCTGAACCGTGTAAATCTCCTGCCCGTCGACCAAGACCTTCGCGTTGCCTACGACGAGCGACGCGTTTTCTTTTTTAAGATCGCTGAAGCGACGGACCTCAACCTCGTAACGCACCACTTTGTCGTGGGGTCGGATCTGTCCGAGAAATTCGACTTCACCCACACCCAGTGCACGTCCTGTACCTGGGCCACCACGCCAAACGCAATAGAAGCCAAGCAACTGCCACACAGCGTCCAGGCCGAGGCAACCGGGTTGCACCGGGTCGCCGTTGAAGTGGCAGTGGAAAAACCAATCGTCGAGATGCACGTCGCACTCGGCAACGATGCGACCGCGGCCCTTATTGGCTTCGATCTCGACAACGCGTTCGAACATCATCATCGGAGGTGTGGGGAGACGTGCCCGGAAATCCTTCGGCGGGTCTTTTACTAAGTTGCCGTACGCAAATGCCAACAGCTCGTCTTTGGCAAAGTGCTGGCGTCCGCGAAATTCCTCATAGCTAAGTTGTGTGGTCACGCCGTCTTTCCTTCTGCCATACGCACCAGGTATCGCCCCCAAGTCAAACCCGAGCCAACACCAACGAGTGCGATGTCGTCTTGGGGCATCCACTTGTGCCAATTCATTGATACCACGCTCATCCCACTCGCGGCTCCGGTGTTGCCATACCAGTCCACATTGTAGTGATGCCGTTCATTGGGAATGTCGCACTTGCGACAGACGTTTTCGAGCATTCTCAAGTTCGCTTGATGGCCGACAAAGTGAAAATTGCGATCGTTCTGGCCAAATTCTTCCTGTAGGTGAGCGAGGCCTTTGATGGTTTTCTTGATGGCGAACATCTGAACGGCGCGTCCCTCTTGCTCGAAGAAGCCAAGGCGTGGGATTGTCACTTTGCCATTGCCAGCTGGGCTCGACTCGAGATCGCTACCCAGGATCGTCGCTGGGCCCGTGGTGCGTGTCGAGATGACGGCCGCTACCGCTCCATCCCCCCACAGAACCGCGCTGTTGCGATCGTTGTAGTTGATGGTGCGCGTCATTACTTCGCTGGCAACGATGAGCACGAATTCGGGCAACTGTGCGGGGTCCATCATAGAGAGCACTCGCACGGCGGCGAAAAAGCTGGTGCAGGCACTGCCAATATCAAAGGCGGTGGCCTCAATGCCGAGTAGGTCGGAGATGCGTGCGGCTTCGGCGGGGATCGCAAAGTCTGGCGCGCAGCCTCCGGCAATGACGAGGCCGATCTGGTCGGCACTGACCCCCGCGCGCTCAAGCGCCATGGCGCCGGCTCGGCTGCCGAGTTCGGCGTTTGAGTAGTCGGCCGCCTCGATGCCCACACGCGGGTCTTTGTTCTTCGTCTCTTTTATATAGTCGAGTGGAAGCGTGGTACGTCGGGAGCGAATCCCAACGCGATCCATGATCCAGTCCTCGTTGGTCTCGATGTCGAGAGATTCGAGAAAGGCGTTCGTGATCTCATTCTCAGGGTGAAAGTGACCCAGCCCATGCAGGTAGAGGTTCAAACTGTCGCTCCCGAGTCGTTGGCTGAACTCACGCTGCCTCCGGTCCCACTTGGGGACTCAGAGTCATAGTTTTTCGACAAGTGGGAATCTCCACGACACTCAGTGAGTGACTCAACGTGCGTCAGAAACTAGCTTGGATTTGAATGTCGCTTTGCAAAGCTCTTGCAAAACCCGGCAGT
>JBLHOB010000090.1:0-8763 GCA_047619425.1 Myxococcota bacterium | reverse complement strand
CCTTTGTTGATGTCGACTGCCAGCGTGATGTTCTCCGGCAGGATCTGCTGGATCATCTCGAGCAAATCTTCGAATAGGGCGTCAACGCGCACCGACTTCGTCACGGTCGGGGCTGGCCGCGCATAGCGAAGAAAGTCGGTAATCAGGACATTGAGCCGGTCCGTCTCCCGAATCGCGATGCCCATGAGACGCGCGGATTCACCGTCTACTTTAGCTTCACTCGCCAGAATTTGAATCGAACCCGAGATCGAAGCCAGGGGATTTCGGATCTCGTGGGCGATCTTTGCCGACAATTCGCCCACTGCAGCCAAGCGTTCTGAGCGCGTAAGACTCGCTTCCATTGCAACGACATCGGTTACGTCTTGAAAGATCACGACGTGGCCTTGGGGTGTGCCGTCTTCGCCGCGCAAGATGCTGTCAGCCAGCCCCAGGTACAACTTGCCACGATTCGGGTTCTCGTACGCCAGACGAGTGCGCCCTGCTCCTTCGGGCGCTTGGCCGCCGAAGCTCGTCAGAATCTGGGTGGCTCCGGGGATAATCGTGTCGAGTTTTTTGCCCAGCGCCAAGTCGCGCCCGATCCCGGTAATGCGTTCCGCTTCGGGATTGAATGAGCTGATTCGCCCGTCGGAGTCCGTCGTCAGCAAACCGCTCATAATGCTGTCGACCGTGGAGCGGTGAAGGTCCTTTAATAGACGCAGGTCAATTGTGCTGCGGTCGAGAGCGGCACCGGTCCGCTGCAACTCCCGGCTTAGCAGGCTTGCGAGGGCACCCACCGCAAACAAGCCAGCTCCCTGAACGACCCAAACCGCAAACAACCGCGGCAGCTCAATACGCGCGTTGGCGGCGACTAGCCCGAGACCAAAGCCTTCGTTGCCAGTAACCAATGCGAGGCCGTAGGCAACCACGCTGAGTCCCGCCGCACCGATCGCGATGCGGCTCTTAAACAACAGGGCGCCGTACAGGATCACCAGAACATATAGAAAGGTGAATACGGACTGACGGCCGCCACTGAAATGAACAAGCGAAGTGACGATCGCAACGTCCATCGCAATTTGCGTCGTCGCGAAACGCAGTGGATTGCGAATGCGGCCGAAGGAAGTACCTGAGATGACCGCCGCAAAAAATGCGAAGGTAACCGTCCAGTAGATCCCATTGCGGGCTTCGTCAGTAAGATCGCGGCCGATCCCGTCGAGGCCGGCTGCAATGACAAGACTCGATAGGGCGAGGAAGAGCCTACCGCCCATCAGCCAGACCAGACGAAGCTCCGTCTGCTCGTCTAGCCCCGAGCCCTCCCGCTTCGGTGCGTTCAACACGTTTTTGGCTTTCGGCTAGTTGATTGCGTCAGCGATCTTGAAGATCGGGAGATACATGGCGACCAGAATGGTTCCGATGGAACCCCCCATGAACACCATCATCACCGGCTCAAGCATCGACGTCAGAGCTCCAACCGCGACATCGACCTCGTCATCGTAGAACTCTGCAATTTTGGTGAGCATGACCTCCATCGAACCCGTCTCTTCACCAACCGCCATCATTTGCACCATCATGGCTGGGAAGATCGTTGAGTCTTGTAGAGGCTCGGCCAACGTCTTGCCTTCGGTAATCGCTGCGCGGCAGCTCTGCAACTCTTCTTCGATCAAGAGGTTGCCCGCTGTCTTTGCAGTGATGTCGAGTGCGTCAAGGATCGGCACGCCACTTGAAATCATCGTACCGAGGGTTCGGGTGAACCGTGCAACGGCAACCTTCTTGATGATCGCGCCGAAGACCGGCAGCTTCAGGTTGAAACGATGAACCTGATATCTGAATGCGAGGCTCTTGCGATACGCGGCCTTGAAAGCCGATACGAAGATCATGCCGGCGGCGATCATGTAGCCGATGTACGCCTGCAAGAACTCACTAATCTGGATCACCATGGCTGTCGGGCCAGGCAGGTCGCCACCAAAGTCCTCGAACATCTTCTGGAAGACCGGAATGACCTTGACCAGCAACAACACGATCACGCATAGCGCAATCGAGCTGACGGTTGCCGGATAGACCATCGCACCGCGCATCTGTCGTGCGAGCTTGTCAGCCTTCTCGAGCTGGGTCGCCAGACGGTTCATGATCGTATCGAGAATACCGCCGACCTCACCCGCCGCGATTAGGTTCACAAAGAGATCATCAAAGACACGGGGATGACGTCCCAACGACTCGGCGAAGGTCTGTCCTGCCTCAACGTCGTTGCGCACTTCGCCAATAATCCGCTTGAAGGTCGGGTTCTCGTGGTTCGCGCCCAGGATCACTAGACACTGAACCAGCGGAAGCCCCGCGTCGATCATCACCGCAAACTGCCGGGTAAAGACGACCAAGTCTTTGGTCGTGACCTGAGGCTGCAAGAACGTGAAGATCTCTTCGAGGTTCTTTGGCTTCTCCTTCACGCTGACAGGCAAAATGCCCTGCGCGCGAAGTTGCGCCATTACGCCTTCTTTGTTGTTCGCCTCCAGAACGCCCTTCTTGTTGGCGCCCTGCCGCGTGCGGCCTGACCATGTAAAAACCGACATTGCTTTCATCCTCCAGCGCGCCGTGGTGCGTTACCGCACACATTCAGCGCGAGAACTTGTTACTAGGACTGCCCAGCGCCGTGCTTCGAGACCAACTGCTTGAGCTCCTGCTCGTCGGGACTGCGTCCAACTGCATCATCCATGCTGATCAATCGTCGCTGCACAAGAGAGGCAAGCGACTGGTTCATCGTCTGCATCCCAAACTTGCCCTGCCCAACCTGCATGGCGGAGTAGATCTGGTGAACCTTGTCATCGCGAATCAGGTGGCGAATGGCAGGGTTCGGCACCATTACCTCGAGAGCCATCGCACGACCGGGGCCGTTGGCCCGGGGCAGAAGCGATTGGCAGATCACACCTTCGAGCACAAACGACAGCTGCTGACGAATCTGGGACTGCTGATACGGCGGAAAGACATCCACAATACGGTTAATCGTCTGGGCCGCAGAGTTGGTATGCAGCGTCGCGAAACACAGATGACCCGTTTCCGAAACCGTTAGTGCGGCCTCAATGGTCTCGAGGTCACGCAGCTCGCCAATTAGCACCACATCCGGGTCCTGCCGCAGAATGTATTTCAGCGCCTGCTTAAAGCCCTCGGTGTCGGAGCCGATCTCGCGTTGATTGACCACGCATCCCTTGTGCGGATGCAGGTATTCGATCGGGTCCTCAACGGTAATGATGTGCTCGTGACGATCTTCATTGATCTTGTTGATGATACTGGCCAGCGTCGTTGACTTGCCCGAGCCTGTCGGCCCGGTAACCAGAACCAGACCGCGCGACCGCCTGGAAAGATCGGCGACTACGGGAGGCAAGTTCAACTGCTCAAAGGTCATGATCTTAAAGGGCACTGCGCGGAAAGCACCCGCAACGTTGCCTCGCTGCACAAAGACATTGCCACGAAAGCGCGAGAGGCGCTGAACACTAAACGAGAGGTCGAGCTCGTTGCCCTCTTCGAAGCGATGCTTCTGCGCGTCGGTCAACACCGAGTAACACAGCTGCTTCGTGTCCTGCGGCGAGAGCGGCGGCATCTTCAATGCATGCAATTTACCGTCAATGCGAAGCTGCGGAGGCGTACCGGTCGTAAGGTGAAGATCGCTCGCACCTTTCTCGATCATCGCCTTCAGTAGCTGATGCATGTTGGCCATAAAATTGAAACTCCCTCTTTTCTCTTATCTTAATTTTCTAGCTCGCATCTGACGTAGAGACGCGAAAGACTTCACTCAACGTAATGCTCTGGTCTTGCAACATATTCAAAGAACTGCGGCGCAAAGTGACCATCCCGCCGCGAATCGCTTCGCGCTTGATCTCGGTTGAAGAAGCGCCGTTGAGAACAAACTCTTTCAGCTCCTCCGTCATCACCATAACTTCGTAACACGCAATTCGTCCCCTGAAGCCCGTATCCGAACAGGACCCGCAACCGGTGCCGCGAGCCGGCGAAATGGCCTTCGCCTCCTCTTCCGTCATGCCCGCATCGACGAGTTTTTCGACCGTGACTTCCGGGTCCGGAGCGATGCACTCCGAGCAAATACGACGTGCAAGACGCTGGGCCACAATGCAGTTGACTGAGGACGCCACCAGGAACGGCTCGATACCCATGTTCAAAAGACGATTGACTGTCGAGGGCGCGTCATTGGTATGCAGCGTCGACAGCACCATATGCCCCGTAAGCGCGGCCTTGACCGCGATCTCTGCGGTTTCAAAGTCACGAATCTCGCCAACCATGATGATGTCGGGGTCCTGACGGAGAAACGAGCGAAGTGCAGCGGCGAAGTTCAAGCCGATGTCTTCGTGCATCTGTACCTGGTTGATGCCCGTGAGGTTAAATTCGACAGGGTCCTCAGCGGTAGAGACGTTCTCACTCGTTTGATTGAGTTCGGACAACGCCGAGTAGAGCGTCGTGGTTTTACCTGAACCCGTCGGGCCGGTAACCAACACCATCCCAAAGGGTTGATGGATACAGTGCTTGAAGCCTCCGAGCTGACCTTCCTCGAAGCCGAGCTTGGTCATATCGAGCTGCAAGTTTGATTTGTCGAGCAAGCGAAGCACGATCTTTTCGCCGAAGAGAGTCGGTAGAACCGAGACACGAAAGTCCATTTCGCGTCCGCGCCCCATCTTCAACTTGATGCGGCCATCCTGGGGCAGCCTGCGCTCGGCAATATCGAGCTCACTCATGATCTTCACGCGACTGGTGAGCGCGTTCTTCAACTTGAGCGGCGGCTTCATCACCTCGTAGAGCACGCCATCGATGCGGTACCGCACGCGAAACGATTTTTCGTAGGGCTCAATGTGAATATCCGAAGCGGTTCGCTTAATCGCGTCGGTAAGAATCAGGTTCACGAGCTTTACGACCGGTGCGTCTTCCGCTTCGCGGCCCAGCTCACCAGCATCGATGTCATCGTCAGCTTGAACGATATCGATATCGGAGTCATCAAAGCCCGCCATCACCTCGTCGAGGGCGTCAGCCTGCTCGTAGTGCTTTTCGATGGCGCGCTTAATCGCGTCTTCCGACGCAACGACCGGCTGAATGTTGTAGCCGGTGAGAAACTTGATGTCGTCGAGTGCGAAAATATTCGACGGGTCGGCGGTTGCCAAGATCAGCGTCGAGCCAGCGCGGTTTACGGGCACCACGTTGTGCTTCACCGCCACGTCTTCGGGGATGAGTTGCGTTACTTCCGGGTCAACATCGAAGTCGTCGAGGTTGATCGAAGGCACACCATATTGTTTCGCAACAAAATCTGTAAGTTCTGCTTCTTCGAGAAAACCCAATTCGGTAATCTCGGCACCAAGGCGCTTGCCTTTGGCCGCAGCACCTGACCTTGCCGTTTGGAGCTGATCTGCAGAAAGCAGATTCTCCTTTACGAGAAGTTCACCGATCCGCTCGTTCAACGCGTTTTCCCCCGCCAATCAACAACGCTTGTGTCTTAGATGAAGCTGCAAAACCGCGCTCTTGTTGCGCGGGCCGCACCTTCAATCGGACGCAAATGCGACGCAATCTCGACGGATTATCGGCTTTCGGCTGAGGGATCTTTACCAGAGCGAAGGGTGAGTTCGCCCAAGGAAGTCCGCTGGGAGCGGAGTACAAGCAACCCCAGAGCAACTAGCGTGCTCCAGAAGACAAACCAGACCAACAAGCCGAGGCCGAGCGCCTCCGCAGGCGTCACCCCAAAGCGTTCGAGGACACTATTGAAAGCCAGTTGATAGGTTCCGAAAAACCCGGGGGTTGATGGAATTGCAACCGCGACACCGACAGCGGCAAGGAGAATCAGCGACACCATCAATGTTTCTACCGGGTCGCCCATATCGAGACCGAAGGCGTAAAGCCCCACGATGATCGGAATGGTCGAGAGCAGAAGCCAGATCGTGATGGTGTGTAGGAGGATCCAGGGCAAGTGCGAGCCGAAGGTGAGCGACTGCAGGCCCTCGGCGAAGCTTCCCAAGAGGCGCTCGACGATGGAACCGATGCGCGCCGGCAGCCGGCGCAAGAAGAAACGCGCAATTGAGAGCACGTGGCTCGGGAATAGTCGGACTGCGAGAAGACCGATCACAGGCACGCAAGCAGCCGGCAACAACAGGAGCGTGCCCTGCGCCAGCAGGCCGTCCTCGCCCCGCCCCGCCCAAGTGAGAGATCCTGCCGCGATCAAAAGCACGCAGACCACGTCGATCACACGCTCGATTACAACCGTGCCCAACACCGACGTCGCGCTGACACCATGCTGACGCGCGAGGTACCACGAGCGCACAAACTCGCCGACGCGTAGCGGCAGCAAGTTGTTAACCATGAAGCCGAGCGCTTGGGCGCGGAAGAGTGACGACCGTGGAATCTCGGCGATCGGATTCGTCAAATGACGCCAACGCAGCGCGCGAATGTACGTAGAGAGCAAATAGCACGGCGCCGAGAGCCCGAAGAGCATCAAGAAGTTGGCGCGCTTGATTGCGTCGAGCACCTCGTCCATGGGAATGCCGCGTGCGACATACCAGATGCTCAGGCCAGCGATGACGATGCCGATCCAAAACCGCCAGTTCATAAACCAAGGCATGGCTGAGCCACCTTCACCAGGTTCGGCCGGACTTCCGTGTTCTTGATCTAGCGACTCCACCCGACCCTCATCGTCCATCTCAGCATTGGAATTCAATATCCATTTGCCAGGCTAGCCAAGACACAATCATTGTGGGCCAAGCTTTGTGCGGGCAAGAGCAATGTCCTTAGCGATTTGCACCTTGAGTTCGTCAGGTCCTGGAAATTTCTGCTCGGATCGCAGCCGCGCCTTAAAACTCAATTCGACCTGGGCACCATAGAGATCGCCATCGAAGTCGAGTAAGTGCGCTTCGGCCAACAAACGGCCTTCTTGATAGAAGGTCGGGCGTCGCCCGACATTGACCACGGCTTGGTAGCGGGTATCCCCTCCCGCGCCGTCCGAATTAAACACTCGAAACTCGCCGGCATAAACGCCGACGGCCGGCAGGATCTCATTTCCGGGTGCCAGGTTCGCAGTGGGGAAGCCCAATGTACGACCCCGCTTGGCCCCTTCGAGCACCAGGCTGCGGACGCTGAAGGGTCTGCCTAACAGCACCGCGGCCTCTTCCACTGCGCCCTCGCCCAGCAGCTTGCGTATCCGGGTCGAGTTCACATCGAGATCGGTGATTCTAATCTCCGGAATGATTGTCACCGAAAAGCCTAGGCCCGCACCGATTTCGCTCAGCGCAGCCATCGACCCTTCTCGATCTCGACCAAAGTGAAAGTCGTAGCCGACAAAGACTTCGACGGGGCGGATGTGCTTGAAGACGATGTCGCGCACAAACACTTCAGGTGAAGTCTTCGCGAATTCAAGATCAAATGGTTGCAAGATCGCGACATCGATGCCGATGGCCTCGAGTGCCTCGAGCTTTTGCTCCCGGGTCGTCAGCAGACTCGGCGCGCGATCGGGTTGCAACACTTTTCGTGGATGCGGGTCAAAGGTGAGAACGACCGCCTCGCCGTCGAGCAAGCGGGCGCGTTCGATCACGGTTTCCATGATCGCCCGGTGGCCGAGATGAATGCCGTCGAAATTTCCGATTGTGAGAACAGGTCGAATGAGCGGTTCTGTCAGCTCCCCCGTCCCTGTGAAGATCTTCAATGCTAGACTCCCAGTCTTGCGAACCTTATCGCGCTACTTCGCCGCACGTTATCTCAGCTTGTTCGCCTTCATTTTGGTGATCACGACGCTGACGATCGTCGTGATTGAGATGCTACTGAATCTCGACGACATGCTCTCCGCCGATCACGGAGCCGCGGCGCCGCTCAAGTATCTGTTGCTCCGAATTCCTTCCTACTACCTGCGCGAACTCATTCCTATCGCATCGTTTGCGGCGGCCTTCTTTACGCTCGGCCTTTCGACCCATTGGTACGAAGTTTCGGCCGCGAAGGCTGGTGGCATTTCCCCCGACCGACTTGTTGCTTCCGTACTCCTCGCCGCAACCGCGGTCGCCCTACTCTCGGTCTTGCTGAGCGAGGGTTGGATCGTCGGCGCGACACGAGAATGGAACCGCTTCGAGTCGGGAGCTGGCCCGCAGATCAGCTACCGCGAAGGTGCCTTCTGGTACCAACACGGGCAGACCATATACAACATCTCCGAAGCAGATCCCTCGCAACGAACCCTGCGGGGAGTACAGTTATTTAATCTTGATTCCCGCGGCCATCTCCTGCGAAGCGTGGTTGCCAAGCAGGTCGACGTTCGAGACGACAATCGATGGTTGTTTCGCAACGCCACGGTCCAGCATTTCGAACCCGGTAACCCCGAAGCGGGCATCCGCATCGAGCAACTCGACGAAATTATCCTCGACGTCGCCGACCCGCGCGACCAGGCGTTGATCAACACGGACTTTCAGAGCCTCGGGATCGCAACGCTGCGCGACTACGTCGCTACCCGCAACGCAGCAGGCGAGTCTGCGAACCGAGCCGCTACGGTCCTGTGCTCGCGAATCGTAGAGCCCTTGTCTGTCGTATTGTTTGCATTACTGGCCGCACCGCTGGGACTGCGCGTCAACTCACGGCGAAGTTTCGGCTTACCGGCCTTGATCGGAATCGGGGTGGTGTCGGTCTTCATCGCTGTCCGGAGTGTCGGAATGACGCTTTCAAATGAGGGCGTCGTTGCCGCGCACGTAGCCTCGGCTGCGCTCGTCTTTGTATTCGCCGTGACCGGCGTAGTGCAGATGCGCTTTATCGAGCGCTAAACGAATACTTTTCGAG
>JBLHOB010000089.1:0-8789 GCA_047619425.1 Myxococcota bacterium | reverse complement strand
ACGGTGTAGGCGTAGGTTTGGTGGGCTTCGGCACGATTGGTGCCGGTGTTGCCAAGGTGTTGATCAACAACGCGGAGATCATTGAGTCGCGGCTCGGTTTTCCCTTGCGCTTGGTACGCATCGCGGATCTAGACCTCGACACCGATCGAGGCGTTGACCTCGCGGGCATTCGCTTTGACGCCGACGGGCAGGGGCTCTTGTCCGACCCGGACGTCGACATCGTGATTGAACTCGTCGGTGGCTACGACTTTGCCCGCAAGCTTTGTCTCGACGCGATTCGCAATGGCAAGCACGTCGTCACCGCGAACAAGGCCTTGCTCGCCGTGCACGGCAACGAGATCTTTGCAGCGGCAGGAGAGAAGGGCGTCGAGGTGGCATTTGAGGCCGCGGTCGCAGGTGGCATTCCCGTGCTGCGCGCGGTGCGCGAGGGCCTCGCGGCAAATCGCATCGAAAGCGTCTACGGCATTCTCAATGGCACCACGAACTTTGTGCTGACCGAAATGGAGCGCACGGGTGCAGCCTTCGAGGACGTGCTTAAACAAGCGCAAGATCTTGGCTATGCCGAAGCCGACCCGACCTTTGACGTCGAAGGCATCGACGCCGCGCATAAACTCGCGCTGCTCACGTCCATGGCCTTTGGCTCGACTCTCGACTTCAGCTCGATCCCGACCGAAGGGATTGGCGGCCTCGTGCCCCTCGACTTCGACTCTGCGGACGCTGCTGGATACCGGATCAAGCTGTTGGGCATCGCCAAGAGCCGAACGCTTGAAGACGGCAGCCAGGTGATCGAGTCTCGCGTACACCCGACGATGATCCCCAAGTCGAGTCTGCTCGCGAGCGTAGACGGCGCGATGAACGCCGTCGCCGTCCGGGGAGACGCCGTTGGCCCGACTCTCTACTACGGCGCCGGTGCTGGCGAGATGCCCACCGCAAGTGCAGTCGTCGGCGATTTGATGGAAATTGCGCGCGAGATCAATCGCGGCAGCACCGGACGCGTGGCGCCTCTCGGCTTTCCGGGTGCGGCGCTCACGGCCAAGCCGTTGCGGGCGCTCGGCGATCTGGTTTGTCGCTTTTACGTGCGTATCGAAGCCAAGGACGAGGCCGGAGTACTGGCGAAGATTACCGGGGCTCTGGGCGAGCGCGGGGTTGGGATCGAATCAATTTGCCAGCGCGCGGCAGAGGGCGCTGAGACTTCAGTGCCCGTTGTTCTCTGGACCCACCAAGTTCGAGAGGCGTTGATTCGCGACGCACTGGCTGCGATTGATGCCCTGCCGGAAGTGATTTCAAATTCGAGCGTGATCCGCATCGAAGAGGATCTCTAGACATGACTGGATCTGACGGAAAGCCCCAGTACAAAGCGTGGTTCGAGAGTCTACAAGATCCGAGCGAGCGCTACGGCCTCGACGAGATCGTCTACACCGATCGCAGTGGTGGGCTTTTGCAAGTCGTCCACGACATGGACGAGCTGAAAAAGAAGAGCGCAGACGAGTGGAAGGCGTTGTTTGAAAAGCGCCGCGGCGGCTCGGAGTGGCCTTTTGGTTCGGGCGTGTGGTGCATGAAAGAATGGATCCTCCCCGAGCTCCACAACGACAACGTCGTGTCCATGTACGAGGGCAACACCAACTTGTTTTGGGCGGAGCGCTTTGGTCGCGAGATTGGCGTCGAAGACCTTTGGTTGAAGCTCTGCGGCAACTCGCACACCGGCTCGTTTAAAGACCTCGGCATGACGGTGTTAGTCTCGATGGTGAAACAGATCATTGCCAGCGGCGGCGACGTACCCGCGGTGGCATGTGCGTCCACGGGCGACACCTCGGCTGCGCTGGCGGCGTACGCGGCGGCAGCGGGAATCCCCTCGATTGTGTTTCTGCCGAAGGGCAAGATCTCGATGGCTCAACTAATCCAGCCGGTTTCGAACGGTTCGATCGTGTTTGCCCTGGACACCGACTTCGACGGTTGCATGGAGATCGTTCGTCAGGTTGCGGAGAAAGACGGTGTCTATCTCGCAAACTCGATGAACAGTCTTCGCATCGAGGGCCAGAAGACAATTGCGGTCGAAATTGCGCAGCAGTTCGATTGGGAAGTGCCCGACTGGCTCGTCATTCCGGGCGGCAACCTCGGCAACGTGTCCGCACTCGCCAAGGGCCTCGACATGATGCTCGAGCTCGGCATGATCAAGCGAAAGCCCCGAATTTGCGTGGCGCAGGCCGAATCGGCGAATCCGCTGTACCTCTCTTACCAAACAGACTTTGAAGTATTTGAGCCGATCGCCGCACGCACCACCGTTGCCTCGGCAATCCAGATCGGAAATCCGGTGTCGATCCGCAAGGCGATTGACGCACTGAAGAAATACGATGGTGTCGTCGAGCAAGCGAGTGAGGGAGAGATCATGGAGGCCTGCGCGAGCGCGGATCGCACCGGTCTTTTTAACTGTCCTCACACGGGTGTTGCGATTGCGGCGACTAAAAAGCTGGTCAAGCGCGGCTTGATCAAGAAATCGGACCGGGTCGTAGTGATCTCTACCGCTCACGGTCTCAAGTTCGTCGATTTCAAGTTGAACTATCACAACATGAAGGTCGCCGACTTTGTTCCAGATCATCCGAACCCGCCGATTGAACTGGCGGCTGACTATCAACTGGTGCGCGACAAGATGCTCAGCGAGATCGATCGCCGCGCGAAGTAGGTGAGCGGCGCAGCCGAGGGCCCGCCGCTGGGTTTTCGTGGTCATCGGCCATCCGGCAAGGCTTCACTCCGCCGACAATGAGATCTGCGTGCGCGACATCATTCCGCATTGGCAGCATTCCTACACATTGAAGCGAAGAGCCGACAGGCTTCGTCCTGACGCTTAGGCAGGCATGTGTGCCGACGCCCTCAGCGCTTGGCCAAGGACCTTGTGCGACAGTGATGTTGCTGGCTGGCGTATTCGGTTCTACAGCCGGTCTTGCGAAATGAACGATTCCGGGCCGAGATCTCCTTGTCCGGGCGCGTCGTGCTCAAGACAAGCGGGGCCGGCGTCGAAATGCATGGTGAGAGCGTGCGGAATTCAGCCTCGCGAAAGCGTCGCCAGGAGATCCGTCGCCCGTTTGGAGGTGTCCGTGTTGTAGTGCCAGGCGGGAGATACAGTCTTTTGCTGTCGGAATGACACGGATACTGAAAGTCGCGAGATTCAATTCGCTCGAAGCGGGTGTCGGCGCACAACGGGCGAGCATCCCAAGTGTGACGAACTCGATGGTTAGAACGCACCGCTACTGAGGTTGATTTGAAGATTTTACAACGCGCACTGTTTTTCCTTGCACTTGTGGCCACTTCGCTGGCGAATGCCGCGGGGCAGGGGCCCAATGGCTGGCAACAGGTGCTCGACGAGGTGGTTCCGTCGGTCGTCGTCATGCGCGTCAATGCACCGCGCTCGTTCGACGCAAACTCAACCGGCTACATGACCGCGACTGGGTTCGTCGTGGATGCCGAACGAGGCATCTTGCTGACCAATCGCCACGTCGTGATGCCGGGCCCGGTGGTGAGTGAGGCGGTCTTTCTTAACAACGAAGAAGTGGACGTCCGGGCCATCTATCGCGACCCGGTTCACGATTTCGGTTTCTACAAATTCGATCCGAGTGACGTCAAGTTCATGGAGGTAAAGCCCCTTCCGCTCGCGCCTCGGGACGCAAAGGTCGGGGTCGAGATTCGGGTTGTCGGCAACGACGCGGGTGAGAAACTCTCGTTTCTGGCGGGCACGCTCGCGCGGCTCGATCGCTCCGCACCGAACTACGGAGCCAGTGGCTACAACGACTTCAACACTTTTTACTTTCAGGCCGCTTCGAGTACGTCAGGCGGCTCGTCGGGCTCACCCGTCGTTGATATCCACGGCAACGTGATCGCGATGAACGCGGGCGGCTCTCGCTCTGCGGCGTCGAGCTTCTACCTTCCGCTGGATCGCGCGGTTCGCGCCCTCAAGTTGATTCAAAGCGGAATGCCAGTAACGCGCGGCACGCTGCAAACGACACTGAACTACAAGCCCTACGACGAGTTGCGGCGACTCGGGCTGCGCGCCGAAACCGAAGGAGAGGCACGCAAGAAGTTTCCGGGTGTTACCGGGATGATCGTGGTGAGTCGCAACGTTCCGGAAGGCCCTGCCGACGGAAAGCTCGAGCCCGGTGACATCATCGTTCGATTGAACGGCGAGTTTGTCACCTCGTTTATTCCGATTGAAGCGGTGCTCGATGCGAATGTCGGAAATGACGTCACTTTGGAAATCGAACGCGGCGGCGAAGTCGTCTCTGTCGACATCACGGTGGGCGACCTGCACGCGGTTTCTCCGTCCGCCTATCTTGAGTTTGGCCGAGGTATTCTCAACGAAGTTTCCTACCAGCAAGCACGCAATAACTCCGTTCCCGTGCGCGGCGTCTATGTCTCGGCGCCGGGCTACGCGTTGGGCAAGGCACGCATCGACGCGGGTTCGGTGATCAGCCAGGTCGACGGGGTGGAGGTCCCAACGCTTGCGGCGTTTGAAAAAGAGATGGCTTCGAAGGCCAATGGCGAGCGCGTCCCGCTGCGTTACTACTCGCTTCGCAACCCGCGTACTTCGGCGGTGGGCGTCGTGCGTGTGGATCGCCGCTGGTTCACAATGCAGCACTGCGTGCGCGACGACAATACGGGGCGCTGGCCGTGTACCGCGTCCGCGGAACCGCCCGCCGCGAAGGCTTTGGAGCCCGCGACAACACGATTTACCGACGAGGGCGAGCGTGCGTTGCGCGAACTCGCCCCCTCGATTGCGACGGTGGAGTACGACATTCCGTACCGGCTCGATGGCGTGCACGGCGAGAGCTTTCAGGGCACAGGCCTCGTTGTTGACGCCGAGCATGGCTTGCTTGTTGTCGACCGTGAAACCGTCCCGATCGCGATGGGGGACATCACGGTGACGTTTGGCGGCTCGGTGCAGGTGCCGGCAGAAGTCGTTTATCTACACCCAGAGCACAACCTCGCCGTCATCCAATACGACCCGAAACTACTCGGTGACACACCGGTTCGCGCAGCCGAGCTGCGCCCGAGGTCGCTCACTGCGGGTGACGACGTCTGGCTCGTCGGGTTAAGCCTGCGCCAGCGTTTAATCTCGCGAAAGACCGAGATCTCGGGCCTCGAACCCATTGCACTTTCGCTCACGTATCCGCCGCGCTTTCGAGACCGCAACCTCGAGGGCTATACGATCGCCGATGCGACATCGACAATCGGCGGCGTCTTGAGCGATGCGAAGGGACGGGTCAACGCGCTTTGGGCCTCGTATTCGAGCGGCCACGGCAAGAACATGCACTCGTTCTTCGTCGGGATCCCGATCGATCGCGTCATCGAGATCATCGAGCCGCTGAAGGCTGGCCTCGATGTCAACTGGCGCAGCCTAGACATCGAGCTGCGCCCGCTCAACATCTCCTCGGCCCGAGATCGCGGCTTGTCCGACGAAAGGGCCGCGAGTCTCGAAGACAGCAACCCCAATGCACCGCGGGTGTTGTCTGTGGTGCGGCTCGGTTACGACAGCCCAGCTGACGGAATCCTCGAGGAGGGTGATTTGCTTCTTGAGGTCAACGGCGAGTCGGTCACCGACTTCGGTCATTTTGAGAGCGCCTGTCAGGCCGAAACCGTCAAGTTGCGAATCCTGCGCGACGGCGACGAGCAAGAGCTCACGGTGCCAACTCGATTGCTCAGCGGCACGGGAACCGAGCGCGCCGTGCTTTGGGCGGGAACGCTTCTGCAACGTCCACCGCCGGCGGTGGCTACGCAACGCAAGCTTCCCCGCGACGGTGTTTATGTCGGGCGCTTTTGGTACGGCTCGCCGGCCAATCGCTATGGGCTGCGCGCCACGCGAAGAATCATCGAGGTAGACGGACAGCCGACGCGGGATCTCGACGCTTTTCTGAAGGTCGTTTCGGGTAAGAAGGATCGCGGCGGCGTGCGGATCAAGTCCGTCGACCTGGACGGCAGAGTCGAAGTGATCACGCTGAAGCTCGACCTCGAGTACTGGCCGACCTATGAGCTGGTGCGCGAGAGCGATGGTTGGCATCGGCGCAAAGTGGTGACGGATTCGCAGCCCTAGGGCAGAGCCCCCGAAGTGGAGTGGGCAACGCGAACCGGCGCAAGATCTAGAGCAAGTACTCCATCAGCAGTGTGGCGATTCCCAGGAATGAGAAGAAGCCAAACGCATCGGTGAAGAAGGTGACGACCACGCCGGCACCGAGTGCCGGGTCTTGCCCCATGGCTTTTAGCGCGAGCGGGACGCTTGCGCCGAGCAGGCCGGCAACCGCCATTGTGCTGACCATGGCGGCGAAGATCACGAAGCCGAGCACCGGGTTTCCTTGCCACAGGGTAATGATAATGGCGCTCGCGAGGCCGGTAATGGTCCCGAGCACGATGCCGACCATGAACTCTTTGCCGACGGCACGAATGCCACTCGAAAATTCGATCTCCCCCAACGCGATGGCGCGGGTAATGACGGTGAGCGTTTGAATACCGCCGTTGCCCCCCATACCGGCGACTACGGGAAGTAAAACCGCGAGGGCTACGAGGTTTTCAATCGATTGTTGAAAGATGCCCACGACCCACGCTGCGGCGAAGGCTGTGCCGAGGTTGGCGAGCATCCAGGGCAGGCGCTTGCGCACGGATTGAGAGGCCTTCGTGAAGACGCGGTCTTCTTCGGACAAGCCGGCAAGGTGGTACATGTCGGCGGTCGCTTCTTCGGTGATGACGTCGATCACGTCATCGACGGTGATGATGCCGAGCAGGGTGCGGTCGACATCGGTCACCGGGATCGCGAGCAGGTCGTAGCGCGCCACGAGCATCGCAACTTCTTCCTGGTCGGTTTCGGGTGGCGTGCTGATCGCTTCGCGGATCATCATCTCACTGCATGGACGATCCGGCGGTGCAGCCACAAGCCGCCGAATGGGGATTACGCCTTTTAGGCGCCGCTCTTCGTCGATCACGTAGAGATAGAGAATCGACTCGTCGAGTTCGCCGCTGGCTCGGATCGAGTCGATCGCCTCCTGGGCAGTCATCTTCTCGTCGAGGGCGAGATACAGGGTCGTCATGGCCCGCCCAGCACTACTGGGTGGATAGATTTCTGCTTTGCGCAGCTGCTCGAGGGCGGACTCTGGAAGCTGTGCGCGAACGGCCTCGCGCCGGTCGTCGGGGATGCCTTCAATCAATTCGAGCATGTCGTCGATTTCGACGCGCCCCAACAGGTCGACCAGGCGCTGGTCGGAAACCGTCTCGAAGACCTCGGGCAAGAGTTCGGGGGGCAGCTGCTTGAGCATCGCGGCCGCGCGGTGATGCTTGAACAGCAGGTCGATAACCGTGCGGGTCTCGTCCGGGGTCAGGTCCGCAAGGAGCGGGCCGAGGTCGGCGGGGTGAATGCGCTCAAGGAGGCGTTCAACTCGGGTGTAGACGCCGCTGGCGAGCAGTCGCCGCAAGATTCGCGTCGTGACGATCCGATTTGTCGGGGTTTCCGGAGTGGTCGCCATGTCTCGCTGTCCGGTCCCGCAGGCGCGAAAGGGGAGCGAGGGCCCAGGGCTGGGCCTCTGCCTTAGGCTGACCGGCGGAGAAGTAGAAGTTGGGAGAAGCGCCCAAGGCGCTCACTTGAATGCGTAGTGGGTCGGGGCATTGTTTCTGCACCCAGTCGTTACCGCAGAATCATCCGGGCAGCGACCCCGTGCCGCGCCCTGAGCCATCCACACGGCCTTGTGTCCGCTGTGCGCCCGGCCCCGCTGCAGGTGGGGCGGCTGGGTACCGAGTGGGCCTCAGGAACCCATCAGGGGCTAGGGGGTGGAAGACTCCAGCGAAATCAAGATTTTTATGGTCACGGTGTAAAGGTTACACCTGAGTTGCCGATGAGATGCGTACTGAGACTGAGCGAAGCGCCGGTCGGAAATGGGTACAGCAGAGTTCTGGGGGGAATTATGGGCAGGTCAAAGGTTCGTGGGATCGAGATGGCGGGTGTGAAGTTGGCAATTGAGGTTCCGTCGAATTGTTCTTGGCAGTGGCCCACCCGGGAGCTCGAAGAACTTTCCGGCCCTCCGCTGGACGCCGATGTTCAGATTGGTGTGCGCGTTGGGAAGCCCCGCCGCGTAAACGGCGAAACCTTCCGTTACGAATCTCGTGGCATTCGCTTTGAGATCGGTTGGGAAGGCGAGGATTGGGCCGTCGCCGTCTATGGCAAGAGCGGGCTCGAGCGTACCGCTCGCTTTGATGCAGACTTTAAGCACGGGGAAATTGTGATTGATCCCGAGCACGCCGCCGCCGCTCCCTATCCGCTCGAATACCCTCTCGACGATCTTATCCTGCTGCACCGGCTCACCCGAGAGGGCTGCATCGTCGTCAGCGGCTCGGTTTCTGTGACGGATGGCGAGGCGCTCTTGTTTCTCGAATCACATACAGGCGTGCCTGCGTCGGCGCTGGGCATGCAAACCTCTCAGCGCAGCAGCGAGCACTTTGTGCTGCGCCCCGTCCACAGCAAGGATTCAAGCAACAGTAATCAAGTGTGGCTTTACGCTACACCTTGGCACGCCGCTCACAGCGCTACTTCGTGGCAACGAGTCCCATTGCAGGCGATTCATGTTCTTTGTCCCGGGGGCGATCAGCCATTCGAGGCGCTCGACCCGGGTGATGCCGAAAACGAAATTCTGCAGCACGTCTTTGCGCCGGTCCACGACCCCGATGCCGCAACCCGGCTGTTGGAAGTGGTGTCACACATTGCGCGTCGAACGTCTGTGTTGAAGATGCGCCAGCCAAAGCTCTCGCGAGAGATCTCATTC
>JBLHOB010000088.1:0-8854 GCA_047619425.1 Myxococcota bacterium | reverse complement strand
ATCGCAGTCACAGGCTGCTCCAAATCACGCCCCGCAACTCTCTACCGGCAAAGCGAAGTCTAGGTCCGACCGCAACGCTGTGAACCCAATTCAATATCACCCTCAAGGAGCACTAGCAGCATCCCCCAAGCTCTCTCGCCGCCCATCGAAGGTTTTTCGAGCGGTCTTGAATTAATCGATCGATTGATTAGTTTAGGCGCCGACGCGAACTGCTTGTGTGCGCCCGCGCTCAATCTTCGCAAGGAGAAGCTCGCATGAGCTACCAGCGCGCTGCTCGCGCAGACTTCCTGCTATCTACATTCGTCGTGGCAACGATGTTGTCGCTCGCCACCTTGCTTGGGTGTGGTGACTCCTCCGCCGACCGCCCGAAACAACAGGCAGACGAGACCGCCCACGTTGCAACCCGACAACGGGTGCAGACCATCGCCGTGCGCCTTGGCCAGCTCGACGCGAAGGATCGCACTTCAGGCATTGTCCACGCTTTTCACAAGGCAAAGGTCACCGCAGAGATTCAGGCCCGGGTCGTATCGCGAGCCGTAGAGCGAGGCGAAAAGGTCGAGCAAGGCCAAGTGCTCGTCGAGCTCGATGCCACCCGGCTCGGGCTGGAGCTACGCCACGCGGAAGCTACGTTGCGCGCTCAGTCGAGCGACCTCACCCACGCCAAGCGCGAGTTTGCGCGCGGCGAGAAGCTCGTCGCGAACAATGCGATCAGCGCTCAACAACGCGACGATCTGCAACACAATCTCGACAGTGCCCGCGATGCCCGAGAGCTTGCTCTGGTGATGCGCGACACCGCCAAACGCAACCTCGAAGACGCCAGCATTCGCGCACCGTTCGCAGGCACCGTCGACGCCCTCAATGTCGACGTTGGAGACTTCGTTTCCCAGGGCACCCACGTCGCTACCGTCGTCGAACTTTCCCGCGCCAAAGTTTTTGCCGGCGTCACTGCACAAGAAGCCGCGAGACTAGCCGGCGCAACGACGGCACGGATTCAATTCACGGCGCTCGGGGGCGGCGAAGTTGACGCTCAACTCAAGAGTCTTAGCCGAGTCGCCAGCGAGCGCGATGGGACCTACAGCGTCGAGCTGTGGATCGACAACCCGCCGGTTGATTTGCGCGATGGCATGGTGGCCAGCGTACGCCTGCCCGTCGGCACCCACGACGAGCATGCCCTCGCACCGCGAGCCGCATTAATGCGACGCTCGGGGCAACCCGAAGTCTTCGTCGTCGAGCGCAAGGGCAGTGAGCAGTTCGCACGTTTGCGCGCACTGCGTACCGGTCGCAGCGGAGGCGACTGGATCGAAGTTTTAGAGGGTCTACAAGAAGGTGACGAAGTCATCGTCAAAGGCCAGTTTGCGCTCCGAGACGGCGTCGCCATTGTCGTCGACTCCCAAACGACACGCGCCCGCTGAGCAGCCACAATTATGGAACGACTCATACGCTTCTTTGTTGAACGCCACGTGGTGGTCAACGTCCTTACCGTTGCCGTCGTCGCAATCGGTTTGATGACCATGTTCACCTCAAAGATCGAGGGATTCCCCGCGATCGATCTTCCGACGTTCATGATCTCGGCTCAGCTACCCGGCGCGTCCGCGCGAGACGTTGAGGCCAAGCTCACGATCCCCCTGGAAGAGGCCATCTCCGAGGTCGACGGGGTGCTGCACTACACGACCATCATCACCCAAAACCGCAGCATGACGACGGTTGACCTCCACCCAGATACCCAGACCGAAGAAATCCTCGAAGCCGACCGCGCGCTGCGCGCTGCCATCGATGGCGTCCCTGACTTCCCCGCAGAGATGCGAAACAAGCCGCAAACATTTCGCATGGACCCGTCTAAGCAACCGATCTTTGAGGTCGCGCTGGCGGGCCCTGCCGAGCTACTCCCAGACATGGCCAAACGGATCGAACGCAAGATGCGCTCGATTGACGGCGTTGCCGAAGTGGGCATCGTCGGGCTCCCCGACCCAGAGTTGAGCGTCTTTCTCGACCCAGACCTCGCGCGCACCCACGGCATAACACTACTTGACGTCGTTCAGGCCCTGGAGAAACGCAACATCTCGGCAACCGGCGGATCACTCGAGACATCCCACGATCGTAGACAAGTCGTTTTGTGGGGACGCTTCGAGACTCCAGACGAGGTCGGCAACGTCATCCTGCGATCGGAACAAAACGACGGCATGCTTCGAGTGCGCGACGTCGCGCGCGTCGTGCTCGGTCGCGAAGACACGGGCTTGATCGTCGGCACCAACGGACGCGCGGGGATCTCGGTCATCCCTTCAAAGCTTAAGGACGCCGACCTGATTCAAACTCGGGACCGCATCCTCAAAGCACTTGCCGCAATTGAGATCTCGCCCGGCGTCGAGTACACGATCGTAAACGACAGCTCATACGAAATTCGCAATCGCTTGAGCATCATCGGCACAAACGGTGCGATGGGACTGGCTCTTGTCGCGCTGATCGTATTTCTATTTCTCGCCCCCTCCGCGGCAACCTGGGTATGTATGGGCGTGCCTCTGGTGATCTTGGGCGTGGTGATGGTCTTGCCCGCCTTCGACATGACAATCAACTTCATGTCGACCATTGCATTCGTGGTCGTACTTGGCCTGTTGGTCGACGACGCCGTCGTGGTTGCCGAGAAGGTCTTGTTGAAACGGCAAGAGGGCCTGTCCCCAGTCGAAGCTGCAATCCAAGGTGCCAGCGAAGTGGCGAGCCCCGTAATCGCATCGGCCCTCACGACCCTGGTTGCATTTGCGCCCATCATGGCGATCGGTGGTTTTGCCCAGCGCATCATGTGGCAACTACCCGCTGTCGTGTGCATTGCACTCGCCCTTTCACTTATCGAGTCGTTCCTCATCTTGCCGGCACACATGTCGATGGTGCGCAGCGACTCGAAGCCGCGCCCGAAGAGGCGCTTCATGCTCGACCTCGAAGAGCGCTATCGACGCGCCTTGCACAAAGCCATGCCCCGACGCGGTCGCATCATTGCGGGCTTTGCATCGGTTTGGCTGTTCGTGATGCTCGTCATCGCACCGCAAATGCAATTCGAGTTCTTTCCGCAAGACAGCGCCGCCGGACTGTTCTTGAAAGTAAGGACTCCGGTCGGCACTCCCATCGAGCGAACCGAGGCCGTGCTCGACGCGCTCCAAATCCAGCTCCCCCCGATCATGGGCGACGATCTCGAAGGCATCACCGCGCGAGTCGGACACCAAAATGTATTCGACCTCGGTCTCGAATACGGCTCTTCGGAGAACGAAGGCCTGATCAGTGTCTACCTCGATCTCGACGAGCGCGAACACTCTGCCGCCGCTTGGATCGAAGTGATCCGTGAAAGGCTCCGAATCCCCGAAGATGCCTCGGTTGTCTTTGAGCCCAAGATCGATGGTCCGCCGGGCCTTGAGCCCATCAGCGTCTACGTGCTTTCGAACGACGACACGACCCGGCGTGAAGTCGCGGCGGAGATCCAGGCATTTGTGCGCAGAAACGGAGGGGTCGACGTTTCGATCGACGAGCGCCCGGGGATGCGTCAGATCGATCTGAACCTCGACTACGAAAAACTTGCCATGCGCGGCCTCGACACGGCCGCAGTCGGCAACACGTTGCAGGCTGCATTCTACGGCTTGATTGCAACCGAGATCCGCGACTTAGACGACACCATCGATGTTCGAGTCCTCTTTGAGCCCGCAGCAAGGCAGAGCATCGACGCGCTACTCGAGACCCAGGTTCGCAACTCACGCGACGAATTGGTCTTGCTTCGCGACGTCGTTTCTCCCGCAGAGATGCCGGCCCTTGCAGCCATTCGCCATCGCGACGGAATCCGCGCAGCAAACGTCACCGGCGCCCTAGGCGCGGATAGCGATCTCACAGGCACCTCGATGGCCGAGCTCATGGAGAAAGAGCTATTCCCGCGTTACGCGGACCGCGATGACGTCGAACTCGAAATCTCCGGAGAAGTCGTCCAAACGCGTGAAGCAACAGGCGGCCTCGGCATGGTCTTTTTACTCAGCGTACTCGGCATTGCCTGCATCATCGCGATCATGCTCGGGTCTTTCCTCGAGGCCTTCTTCGTAGTCGCCGTTGTCCCCTTCTCCATCGCCGGGGTCACGCTCACGTTCTACCTCCACGGCATGCATTTTTCGATGTTGGCCATGATGGGCACCGTTGGGCTTGCGGGCGTGGTCGTAAATGCTTCGATCGTGATGATCGACGCAGTACACCGGGAGCAGAAGAAAGTCGACGATGGTGACGAGTTCGCGCGGCTTGGAGCGGTCATCGACGCTCTAGTAGGCCGCCTTCGCCCTATCCTAGTGACAACTCTCTCCACCCTCGGCGGGGTACTCCCCACCGCGTACGGCCTGGGCGGTTACGACGCAGTCATGTCACCCATGTCACTGGCTCTCGGATGGGGACTCGCGATCTCGACGACGGTGACCTTGTTTCTCGTACCCGCTCTTTACATCACGGCAAACGATTGGACCCGGCGCATCGACGCATGGCGCAAGGGTCGCGATCCTACAGCGGGCTCACAGGCGACCGCCTAGTCGCGCTGCGATGGCCCACTCGTCCCGTAAGCTGGCATTCCAGATTGCTGAGTGTCGATGATGTCGTGAGATACGACGACGGTAATGTCGGGTTTGCCATCGAGCCCGAGTAGCCAACTGCGCAGCTGTGCAGTGCGCGTTGTGTCCTCGGGTACGATGAAGTTGCTGTAGAGAAGCCCCTTGCCGCGGTCTTCGATCAAATTGATCTTGCTATTGGTTGTGTCCCCGGCGAACAACCAGAGGTGCCCTTTCACGGGTACGGCAAACAAAGTAGAGCCGGGTGTGTGCCCACCGAGCGCCACGATGCCGAGCCCCGGAAACTCTTCGGCCTGTAGGATCACATCACCTTTGAGCGTCCCTTCCCCTAGACACGAGTCCCGAACAATTCGAGCGCCTTCTTTGGTGTGAAGATTCTGCTCGTTTCGTTGGTCGGGCGTTTGATAGACCCGCGCGCCTTGCCCGCGTGCCTCGCAAAATGGCACCACACCCTGCGTGTGATCGATATGCAGATGGGTAAAGCCAACTCCGCTGACCTGCTGAATCTCGCCTCCCAAAAGGTCTGCAACGCTCCCGAAGTACTCGCCGTCTTCTGCCCCATTCATGAGTTTGAGTAACTCAGCAAACTCGTCTGCCGCTTTGCGATCCATGCTCGCATCGATCATGAACAAACGGCCATCCTGCCATTCGATGGCGAACACAGTGTGGCCAAGAGTGCGATCGGGAGACGCCTGGGTTGCCGTACTGAGGTAGTGAACTGCGACAGGGCCGTTGCCGACGGCGCCGAGACTTCGCAACTGAGCCTCGCTCGGAAGCTCCGGCGCAATACCGCGAATTTGTACATGCGGCGGAACGAGCAGGATCGCGATCGCCCCTGCGGCTAGAAACAAGACTACGGCTACAACGCGAAGTGCCAAGCGCATGGGCGTTCTCCTCAGGCTTGCCGCACCGGTGAACCGGCGCCAACGAACAAGCCAATCAACAAGTCAATGAATCGCGCAGATAACTCGCTACAGATCGGGAGCGTAGCGCTCGAGCATCGCCTCTTGGGTTTCCGGCTCCCCCTCGAGGCCGATCTGATCGTTGATCATCTTTCCCAACGTCGGGAACCCACTGCGCTCGATCTGAACCTCGGGCGACCAGAGCTTAGAGCGCATGAATGCCTTGGCGCAGTGCAAGAACATCTCCTCAACATCGAGCACGATGCAGGTTTGCGGCGGCTTCTTCTCGCCTGAAAACTGCTGCAACAGCTCCGGGGCCTGCGTGATGCTGGCCTTCCCATTGATACGGAGGGTCTCGTCGACGCCGGGGATCAAGAACAAGGTCCCGACGCGTCCGGTCTCGACAATATTGACGAGGCTGTCGAGTCGCTTGTTTCCATGAGAGTCTGGAATCGCGATTTGCCCGTCATTGAGAACGTGTACGAAGCCCGGCTCCCCACCGCGCGGCGACGTATCCACGTTGCCATCGGCGTCGTATGTCGAGAGAATCATGAATGGCGAATGTCCCAGAAAGTTACGTGCATGGGCTTCGAGCCCATGCATCTGCTTTCGTCGAGAACGCTCGTTGGGCACGCCATACAGCGCTCTCAATTCTTCAATGGACTGAATGGACGATTCGATGGACATCGCTATTGGCTCCTACGCGGGCAATCCCTGGGGTTGCGACGTTATCGCGAGGCGCACCGCTGCGCTTGTCTGGCCACAACACCCGACGCGCGGCAAACGCCGCGCTCGCCTGTTAGCGAGACGCGTTTACACGTCGTCCAGCTTCCGCCGCAAGTTCAAATGAACGCAGGCGCTTGCTGTGATCGAAGATCGACGAAACCATCATTAACTCATCCGCCCCGGTATCGTCGATAAAGCTCGCCATGTCGCGGGTAACCGTTTCGAGGCAGCCCACCGCCGAGCAACTGCCGATCTGTGCCAGCATCGCCTGCTCTTGCGGCCCCATGGTCTGCTCAAAGTCCTTTACCGGCGGAGGCAATTGCCCCGGTGTCCCAAAGCGCAAGTTCACAAACGATTGCAGTGACGACGTCCGCAGGAAGCTTGCTTCTTCATCGCTCTCGGCAACACAAACATTGAAGCCGAGCATGAGGTATGGCTCTTGCAGCTGCTCCGAAGGTTTGAAGTTCTCGCGGTAGACCGCAATCGCCTGCTTCATTTGCGCGGGCGCAAAATGCGAAGCGAATGCGTAGGGGAGCCCGAGCATCGCGGCGAGTTGCGCGCCAAATAGACTCGAGCCCAAGATCCACAGCGGGACATTGGTGCCGTCCCCGGGCACAGCGGTCACCTTCTGGCCGGGCTCCGACTCCTTCAAGTAGTGCTGAAGCTCGACCACGTCGCGGGGGAAGTCGTCGGCACTTCCGTTTAGCGTTCGACGCAATGCGCGCGATGTCAGCTGATCGGTTCCAGGGGCGCGCCCCAGTCCCAAGTCGATGCGATCGGGATAGAGAGATGCAAGCGTCCCAAACTGTTCGGCGATGACTAGGGGCGAGTGATTGGGAAGCATAATGCCTCCTGACCCGACGCGAATGCTCGACGTCCCACCCGCGATGTACCCGATCACAACCGAGGTTGCCGCGCTCGCGATCCCCTTCATGTTGTGATGCTCGGCAACCCAATAGCGTTGATAGCCCCACCTTTCTGCATGCTGCGCAAGGTCGAGGGTATTGTGCAGCGCGTCAGTCGGCGTGCTGCCTTGCGCCACCGGCGCGAGGTCGAGAACAGAAAAAGAAGTCATTCGTTATGCCGATCGAAGAGCCGCGGGAACCTGCCGCAGTGCATCTACATTGAAAATTGAAACTCGCGGGCAGAAACTCAGAAGGCATCCGGGTGGCGGGCAAGCAGTGCCGTTCGCACGCCGTCCTTCCACTTCACATGGCACGGTCCACCGAATTGATTGCGCCGATCGACGTCAAGCACCTTCATCTGCCAGGTTGCGTGCTCGCCGGTCGTCTTTTTGAGCGACAGGCCCGTCAACTCTTCTATGTAACGGGCGATCTCTTCCATCGACGTCACTTCGTCTCCCGCGAGGTTTACGATGGGTGCGGGAACGGCAACATGATCGAGCATCGCTTCGATCTGGTCGGCGATGTCATCCTGATGGATGGGCCGGCAGAAGCTCTCGCCTCGCTCGGCGGATTGGTAGGGCCATCCGTTCTTCATGAAATCGTAGAGCACCATCGGCGCACCCCCGTGCCCGTGCTCTCCGTATGCAACATCGAGACGCGCGATCACCGTGGGAAGATTCAAAGCGCGGCACTGAAAGCCGGCCACCGCCTCGCCCGCCAACTTGCTCATTGCGTAGTGGGGCGAGTAGTGAGAATAACCGCCGAGAGTCGCAGACTCGGCGATCACGGCTTCTGGATCGGGATCGTCGCGATAGACCGACGTCGACGACATGTGAAGAAAGCCCTTCACGTCTTTGTAGCGCTGCATCAGAAAGCCGGTGCCGTCGGCGTTGTGCAGGATCCCAATCTCGGGTGTCTTGGGGTTCGTATTCGCAGCGCAATGAATGACGTAGTCGACGTCCGGCAGGCCGCTTAGATCCTGCTCGCCGAGGGAGAAGAAGACCGTCTTGATGCCGCTGCTCTCAAGTGCCGCCTTTGCATCGGGATCACTAAAGCGCGCGGCAGCCCATACTTCGTTGTCTTTGGCGAGCTTCTCGGCCACGTGTCGTGCCACTTGTCCGGTGGCGCCCGTAATCAATATCCGTTGGTCTTTCATGCTGTCTCCTCAAATGCGTTGCGATCACTGACACTACGATAGATCGAGGGCGCCGATTGCGCCGCGTAATGCGAGCATTGCGGTTGCGCCTCCATAATCACCACTGCGACACGAATCTCGAAAAACCACAGGGCAGCCTTCCGATGTCCTCGATCAGATCGCGAGGCAAGCCGGGTTCGCCTCCGATGACGTCAACGATCCCTCCAAAGCGAGCATCGATCTCCGCACCAATTTCATCGTGACGACCGATCGCCGCAAAGCGAGCGAGCACATCGTCCGAGACCTCGGCAGCGATGTCATCCCACTGCCCCGCTTTGGTCATCTTGTTCAGTTTGCGACCGAGATCTCCGAGGTCGTGATGATCGAGAGTTGGCCAGTAGCTCGGGGTCGAGCCGTAAAACGCCACGCGGTATCGCACGAGCTCGACGGCCTTGGCAACTGCCTCATCATCGGGGCCGGTTGCAACGAAACCGCCTCCCTGGATTTCAAAGTTCTCCCGCTTGCGGCCGGTCTTCGCCATCCCCTCTTCAATGAGGGGAACGCAGACCTTTTCGAGGTAGGAGCGCGTGCAGAAGGGATGGATCTGGA
>JBLHOB010000087.1:0-8872 GCA_047619425.1 Myxococcota bacterium | reverse complement strand
ATCGGCGAACACGCGACATTTTGCGCGGCGCACTCATTTCCCACGGCGACGCCGCACTCGAGGTGCTGGCGGCAGCACTCGTCCACCCCGCCACCCCAACCTCCGCGCTTCGCCATATCCCCCGAACCATTGCCCGCTTCAACTCCGCCGAGGCCGCCAATGTATTGATTGAAGGACTCTCGAAAGTCGACAACGGGATGGTTCGCTTCAAGCTCCTGCGTGGGCTTGAGACACTCCTGCTAGGCCGCGGCCACGTGAATGACGAAGAAATGCGCATCACTAGCGGGGTGAATACTGCCGGGATCCGCACCGAACTCGACCGAACCATCAAGCGCTCCCTCGAACTCCTTCATCTCGAAAGAGAGTTGGAGCGAGGGCAAACACAGGACAGCAAACGCATCACGGTTGGCGGTGAGTTGCTCACGGAACTCTTGCGCGACAAGCACGAGCTCGCAAAGGGACGCCTGCTGATATTGTTAAGTCTGCTGTATCCGATGGAAGACTTTCGCGTGATTCGAAGCGGGCTCGATAGCAGTGATGCTACGGAGCAGGCGAGCGCAGCGGAATTGATCGAAACACTGGTATCGCGGGAAATTGGAACGGCGATTCTCGGGCTCGCAATGAGCGGCTCTGCAGCGGAACGACTCACCGCTGCAGACGGCAGCAAGAAGCATCCGCAGTTGACGTATGCCGTGACGCTTCAGGCCTTGCTTGAAGATGACAGCGAGTCGGTCCGAGCCGTGACCCTCTACCACACCGGTGAAATCTGCTTTGATTGTTCAGCCGACGAACTGCCGCAGATGATCCAAGACGAAATGACGAACAGCCAGGAGACCGGACAATCTCTACAAAGCCGCGCGGCGCGCATGCTGCGCGATCTGTCACAAAAGAGCCGCCGGCTGTCCCTCCCTGTTGCCTTGTCCATGCTGGTGAAATGAAATGAGCAGACTCCCCCTCGTCTCGCCACTGGACCGCGCCCTCTTTCTAAAGGCACAGCCCTATCTGGACGGCCTGCGCTCCAGCGTCCTGACCGCGCTGGCGTCCTACACGGAAGAGCAGTTCTACCCAGCCGGGAGCACGATTCGCGAGCGAGGAAAGCCCATCGACAAAATCTTCTTTATCGCGGACGGTACTGTGCAGGTTGCGAATGCAGACCTCACATCTCGGTTGAGCCAGAGCATCGAAGCACCGGGTGTCGTCGGGCTCGCTCATCATTTCGCAGCAACTCCGTCGCCGCCTGGCGTCACAGCTACCGCCGACGCGATTTGCCTCGAAATATCGACAAGTGATCTCGACCAGATCCTCGAAGACCACTTCTCCCTGCTTTTGCAAATGTCGCGATCAAGCAGCACGCAAGCGGTTCTGAATTTCAAGTTGCTGAAGGGCGCCCGTCCGCCCGAACCCGGCTTTTCGACCGCCGATTTAATCGACACCCCGGTCATCCTCGACTTCGTCCACAAGCTGGCGCGCGCCAAGCGCACACCGTTTCTGCGCAAAACCAACCTCACCGTAATCGGCGAACTGATTCGCCTCGACGAGCCCAAGCTGATCAAAGCCGGAGACGTGCTCTGGGCTGAGGGCGACCCGATCGACCGCATCGCCTTGGTACTCGATGGAAGTTTCAGCACTGTGGGAGACGGAGCACAGTGCCATGCGCCCAGTGGGGCCGCGATTGGTGCGTGGGAGATTTTGCTGGAAGAGCCGCGATTCGAAACCTGGATCGCCGATGAAACATCTCGCTGTATCTACATCGACCGCAATCTCTTCATCGACGTTCTCGAAGATCATTTCGAATTTTCAAGAAGCTACATGCAGCAAGTATCGCAAAGAGTCGTCGAAGGCTGGGCCCTGCTCTCGGCGGCAAACGCATAGCATCGCCAGGAGCTGGTGCAGTTGAATGCCCCGCCGAGTGTCAAAGCACGGCACTGCGTTCGCAACAGACATAACGGAGTACCCAGTGAGCACCGAAAAAACCGGAGGACTACGAGCACTCTTCGACGTCCACCCGGACGAGCGCAAGATCGCAGCGCTAATGAGCGGCTACTTTTTTTTGGTCATCACTTCGTTCTGGATTCTGAAGCCGATCAAGAAGACCTTCTTCCTCGGCTTCTATGACGGATCGAATTTCGATGTGCTCGGTCGCACGTTCAGCGGATCTGAGGCTGAACAGCTCGCCAAAGTACTGAACATGGTGGTCGCAATTGGCGCCGTCGCTGCCTTTTCGATTCTCGCTAAACGCTTTCGACGGCAACAACTGACCTACGTCTTCACGGCATTCTTCATCGTCGGCTATGCAGTCTTCGCGTTCGCGCTCAGATCGCAAACCGAGATTGGCGTCTGGAGCTTCTATCTCTTTGGCGATCTATTCAGCACCTTGATGGTCGCGACGTTCTTTTCATTCATGAACGACAGTGTCTCCTCCGGCGCCGCAAAGCGCCTGTACGGGCTTGTAGGCTTTGGCGGCGTTGCGGGTGGTGCATTTGGTTCAACCGCTGTAGCGGCATGGATCAACGCGCTCCCGGTTGAGGCCTGGCTGGCAATCGCCGCGGCAATTGGAGTGATCATTCTGGTAGTCGCCCGTGCAGCCGCAGCCGCGCTGCCGGCCGACGGCGCCTCGCCCTCTCCTGAAACGACCGAAGACGATTCAGCGACAAATACGCCGCAGCCCGACGTCGGCAACCCGGTGCTCTACGGCGCACGCCTGGTAATGCAGTCTCGCTATCTGCTTTCGATCGTCGCAATCGTCGGCATCTACGAGTTGGTCTCTACAATCGTCGACTTTCAGTTTACCCAAGCGATCATTGAGTTTTCGTCCGACGCGTCCGAGCGAAAGCAGAATTTCGCAACGGTCTATGCCACCACGAACTGGCTCTCAATGTTCGTTCAGTTGTTCTTGACGAGCTTCGTCATGCGGCGCTTCGGGCTAGCCACAGCACTACTCGTGCTGCCCTGCACCATTGCGCTTGCATCAGTGAGCTTCCTACTCGTCCCTTCCCTTATCGTCGGCGGGCTCTTGAGTGTGTCGGACAACGGCTTCAGCTATTCGATCAATCAGTCCTCCAAGGAGGCCTTGTATGTGCCGACGACAGTTGAAGAGAAGTACTTCGCAAAGGCCTTCATCGACATGTTCGTTCAACGCTTCGCCAAAGCGATTGGGGTTGGTCTTAATCTCGTCGTTGCGGCAAACTTCAAAGGCGTTAGCGGTATACAGACGCTTACGTACTTCGTCGTCCCGATGCTCGCCATCTGGGCGTTTGCGTCGCTAAACGCCGGACGCCAATTCAAGGCGCTCGAAGACGAATCCAATTCGACCGCAAAGGACACTTGATCCTCCGGCGCACCCATGCTGCTTCCCTTTTAACGTCCGTGGAGACAAACCGATGACCCCCTTCGGCCGCACACTGTTCATGACTGCCCTATGCGCCTGTGCGCTGGGAACGACCGTCGCCGCAGCGCAAGAAAGCGACGGGGGGGAAGAGAAAGTCCGCGTTGCCGCAAGTGACCGCTACCAGGCGGGACGTGTGCATCGCTTCGCACTGGGCGGCGGCTACCGCGACTTGTGGGAGACCGAGATCGAACTCCCACTGCTAGATCTAGCCGCACTTGGTGGTGGCCTTACGCCAACCCGTCGCTTTGGCGGACTTCAAACTGCCGTCCTCGGTTTTCGCGGCGCCGACGGGCGCATCTATAGCTTTCGGGGCACCGACAAAGATCCGTCGGCCGTACTCGACGACATGCTCAAAGACACCGTCGTACAGACCGTCGTGCAAGACCAGATGGCCGCACAACATCCGAGCGGTCCACCTGCAGCCGGCGTGCTCACCGATGCAGCCGGAGTCCTCACCGTGAGAGAGCGCATGGTTGTTATGCCCGACGACTCTCGCCTCGGTGAGTTTCGCGAAGAGTTCGCGGGCATGGTCGGAACCTTCTTTGAATACCCCCTTCCCGAAACGGACGGCCGTCCTGGCTTTCACGACGCAAGCGAGATCATCAGCCATAGCGATCTGTACGAGCGACTCGAAAGCGGGAATGCCGACCAGGTGGATGTCGCAGCGTTCTTGCGCGCGCGTTTGATGGACATCTTTCTCGGGGACTTCGACCGGCATCGCAAACAGTGGCGCTGGGCACGGCTCCCGGGCAGCCCGCTCTGGCAGCCGATCCCCGAAGATCGCGATATGGCCTTCGTTCGCTACGACGGCTTCGGGCCACGTATCGTCAAGGTCTACATCCCGATCCTCCAGCGCTATGACGCCGAGTACCCCTTCATCAAGGGACTGACCCTGCACGGTTGGGAACAAGACCGATGGCTCTTGCCGAGTCTCTCTTGGCAGCAGTGGGAGCCGATCATTGCCAACGTTCAGGCGCGCCTCACCGACGAAACCATCGATCGCGCTCTATCGATGTTCCCGGCAGAATACGTCTCGATTGACGGCGGACGTTTGCGCAACGAGATTTTGGGGCGACGTGAGAACCTCCCCGAGGCAGCGCGGCGCTACTACGAACACTTGGCTCGAAGCGTCGACATCCAAACCTCCAACGCTTCCGACTCCGTGGCGATCGAGCATAGGGCCGATGGGCGCGTATCGGTTTTGGTCAGCGACGGCGCGGCTGGCGATCGACCTGACGCGAGGACCGTATACAGTCGGACCTTCAACCCCGATGACACAAGCGAGCTTCGCCTTTACCTACGCGGCGGAGACGACGCAGTAACGATCAACGGCAAGCCCGGAAGCATCAAGGTCAGGATCATTGTCGCCAACGGCAACAAGCAGATCGATGACAGCGCTAGTGGAAGCGCGCGTATCTACGACCAAGATCAGAATGCCGAGGTCGCTACCGGCCACCACACCAAAGTCGACCGGCGCCACTATGAGCTTCCTGAATCGGAGTCGGGCTTCGTCGACGTAGAGAATGTGCCGCCGCGCGACTGGGGAAGCGACACGATCCCGCTGCCCGAGGTTGGCTACGAAAAGGACGTCGGCGTCTTCCTTGGCGTCGCAGCGGCACACACACGATACGGGTTTCGCAAACACCCGTGGGCGAGCAAACACAGCCTCTCGGTAGGCTGGGCCACCGAAGCAAGCAAAGCGCGCGTGCGATACCGCGGACGATTCCGCCCCGAGAACTCAACGCTACTCGCTGACCTCGACGTGCAATATTCGGGCATCGAGGTCGTTCGGTTTTATGGCTTCGGTAACAAGAGCAGCGACAATCGGGCGGATCGCTTCTATCGCGTTCGCAACGAACAACTGCGTGTCCTGCCTCAACTCAGCTTGCCGGTTCTAAACGACAAGCTGCGAATATCGGGGGGGCCCGTCCTCAAATTTTCGGACACGGACCGCGGGTCGCGACTCATCGACGCACTCGCACCGTATGGCGACGGGAAGTTTGGGACCGTCGGCGCAAGCCTCAACGTCCGGTACGACACGCGGACTTCGATCACGAAAGGAAGCAGCGCACTCGAACTCCCCTTCAACGACAACCCCGCTGCGGGCTATCCAACCTCGGGCGTCTTCGTTGACTTCACAGGGAACTTCACACCCCCGGTCTGGGACGCGAAGAAGAGCTTCGGCAGCCTTCGCGGCTCGATCTCGGGCTACTTGAGTGCCGGCGAAAATGCACGAGCAACACTCGGCATGCGCGTTGGCGGCGAGCACACGTCAGGGCGAACCCCATACTTTGACCTTGCCTATATCGGAGGAGGCCGCTTCTTCAGCGGTACTGCGACAGATCGTGGATTTCGCACGCGAAGGTTCGCAGGGGACTCGTCGGCTTACGCCAACACCGATCTACGTCTGCTGGTGGCACGAGTCAAACTCATCGTGCCGGGGGATCTGGGCGTCCAAGGGTTCTTCGATGTTGGACGCGTTTTTCTCGATGGCGAGAATTCGAAAGACTGGCACACGAGCGGCGGAGCCGGAGTTTGGTTCTCGCCGCTCGTTCGTACCAATACAATCAGTCTATCCGTTGCGCATAGCAAGGAAGAGACCCTTGCCTATATGCGATTTGGATTTCACTACTGAGCGACGCCGCCGTCCACCGTTACGGGTACGAGTGTAATCTCGACCCGGCGGTTCTGCTGACGGCCTTCGGCGGTCGCGTTGTCGGCGATCGGCTGTCGCTCGCCAAACTTCAACACGAGTAGGCGATCGCCCACGACGTTCTGACCGGCCAGGTAGTCGGCGACGGCTTCCGCTCGACGACCTGAGAGTTCGAGGTTGTACTGGTCATCGCCGGTGCTGTCGGTGTGTCCGGCAACTTCGACCAACGTCTGGCTGTATTCAACGAGCACGATTGCGACAGAGTTCAGAACTTCGTCAAAGGCCGGGTTGAAGGCGTCGCTGTCGCTGCCGAACGTCACGTTGCCGGGCATGTTCAACACGATGTCATCACCGATGCGCGTAACACTCACGCCCGAGCCCTGAAGCCGCTCGCGCAACTTCGCTTCTTGGGTGTCCATATAGATCCCGACGGCACCGCCGCCCAACGCACCGGCGCCCGCACCGATCAAAGCGCGCTTCTTGCGTTCGCGACCGTTGTCGCCAGTTGCCGCGCCAATCGCCGCACCGAGCCCTGCGCCGAAGAGCGCACCGATTGCGGTCTTGCTGAGTTTCTGCTCGCCGGTGTACGGGTCGGTCACGCATCCGCCCATACTGGTTACGAGAGCCGTGCAAACGCCGAGCGCTGCAAGTTGATTCGTCATTTGGTTTCGCATGTTGTCTTTCCTTGTTAAGAGAGTTGCTATGTGATCGTAAGGTTTTCTTCTTCGTCGGGTCCATATACCCGGCGACTCAGATCGTTCATGCCTTCGCGCGCGGTGCGCGCCCTTCTAGCGTTCGCCTACCGTTCTTCGTCCGTTCTTCGTACTAAGACGATATGAGATGGCATCATGCGGTCTAACGACCCTTGAATTTCGGTGGCCGCTTCTCGAGAAACGCAGCGATGCCTTCCCGCGTGTCGTCCGTGCCGAAGTTGACTGCTTGCGCCGCCGCCTCCGAGTCGAGTGCCTCCGACAAACTTTGGGAAAAAGCATTCGAGAGCATCTTCTTCGTGAGCTTCAAGGCGATCGGCGGGCCTGCTGCGAGCCGCTCCGCCCACTCGCTGACAAATGCGTCGAGATCGCTATCCGACACAACCCGGTTTACGATTCCGATCTCCTTGGCCTCGTCAGCCGAAACGATGTCGCCAAAGAAAGCGAGTTCTTTCGCCTTGTGAACGCCGACCAGGCGAGGCAAAAGCCAAGTGCCTCCGAAATCGACCGAAAGCGCTCGTTGTACAAAAATCTCAGAAAATCGGGCGCTTTGCGCGGCCACGATCAAGTCACACCCAAGAGCCAGGTTCATGCCTGCGCCGACTGCGTCGCCATTTACCTTTGCAATCGTGGGCTTGGCCATTTCGTGGAGCGCCAATGCCGCAGCGTTGACCGGATACATCGTGTCTAACACGTGGCCTTGCGAGACCTCTTTGCCCAAATCTGCGCCGGCACAGAATGCGTCGCCCTCCCCGGTCAGGACCAAAACCCGGGCGTTCTCGTCAGCCGAAACATCGTGAAAGAGTTGTCGCAACGCGTCCCACATCGGAAATGTGATCGCGTTCTTGCGGTGCGGGCGGTTGATTGTCGCAGTCACCACACCGGAGTTTGATCGCTCGATCTTGATGTCGTCCATCAGGTCTCCTTATCCCGAAATGAGCGGGTACTATGTAGCGCTTCTTCGCGCACCGCCGCGACCGATACGAACGAATCGCTCGGGCGCCCTCCCCCAACCGCCGAGGCCAACGACATGTCTAAATTTCCCACCCCCAACATTGGATTTGACCTGAGCGGCCAAGTCGCCCTCGTGACGGGCACAACCAGCGGCCTCGGTTGGCGCTTTGCAACCGTACTCGCCAAAGCGGGCGCAAAGGTGGCCCTCACGGGACGTCGTACAGAAAAGCTCGAGGAGCTCGCCAAGCTCATCCGCGACGACGGTGGCGAGTGCGCGACCTTTCGTCTCGACATGACCGATATGGACAATGTCATTTCGGTCGTCGAGGAAGCAGAAGCAGCCCTCGGCACCGTGACGATCCTGGTCAACAACGCGGGCATCCCCGATGCGCAGCGCGCGCACAAAATGGAACAAACACTGATCGATGCTGTCTTCGACACCAACCTGCGTGGCCCATACGTGCTGTCGTGCGAGGTGGCCCGCCGCTTGATCGCCGCAAAGCTGCCGGGCCGCATGGTCAATATCTCATCGGTTGGTGGCTTCAACTACGGCGGTGGGGGGGCTGCGCTCTATTCGATTACCAAAGCCGGCATCGCTCGCAT
This sequence comes from Myxococcota bacterium, assembly GCA_047619425.1. Classification (GTDB taxonomy): domain Bacteria; phylum Myxococcota_A; class UBA9160; order UBA9160; family UBA4427; genus DUBZ01. The sequence goes on along the minus strand of JBLHOB010000087.1, from coordinate 564 downwards.
GAGCGAAGTACTCGCGGTCGAGTGGGCACGCTTTAACATCAACGTCAACTGCATCGCCCCGGGCGCATTCTCGTCCGAGATGATGGACGGCATGCTGTCGCGCATGGGTGACTTCACCGAGAGCTTCCCGCGCAAGCGTCTTTGCGACCCGGCACAACTCGACAGCACACTGCTCTACTTGTGTGCGCCTGCAAGCGAGTGCGTGACCGGGACAATCATCAAAGTGGATGACGGCCAGGGTTCTCGTTAGCGCCCCGCCCTTTCTCACCTCACTTCCAGCGATCGATCACGAGGCCCAAGTACATGCAAGAACTCATCTACCCGCACATGTTTCTCGCCGCAGTTGAACAGCACGGCAAACAAGAAGCGGTCGTCGACGGCGACTTCCGCGCGACTTGGGACGAACACGCCGAACGCGTATCGCGAGTGTGCCACTTTCTCGCGGAGTCCCTCGGCGTCAAGCCGCAAGATCGCTTCGCAGTGCTTGCACTCAATGGCCACGCGTTCTTCGAGCTTTGGCATGCCGCCTTCATGGGTGCCGGCGTCATCAACCCGCTCAACTTA
>JBLHOB010000086.1:0-8875 GCA_047619425.1 Myxococcota bacterium | reverse complement strand
TAGAGAATTGCGAAATCGATTCCCAGATCGTCGAGTCGCTCGTACATCAAGCGCGGAAGATGAGAGGTTGCGCGGTCGAGGCTGTTGCCCGTCGGCAGTGACCACCACGGAGGCCGCGTTGCCCAAGTGCCCTTGCGCTCTTCCCAGCTCAAATTACTCCAGGGCCGCAACACCATCTCGTCAAAGTCCATTCCACCGGCGCGGCGAAACTTGTCGACCATATCGCCGCCAGCGATCTTCGTCACGTAGTCCTCGAAGAACGGCAAGAAGACCGGCGCTGTTTCAATAATGTGTCCATCGGCATCGACAATCGGATGCCCCAAGTTCGCGCGCAGCTCCGAGGCTGAAGTCTTCCCCGTACCGACCTTCATGAGATGTCTCCTTTTCCGGATGATGAAGCGGGAGCATCTGCCGCACGCAGACGCAGCGCCTCAGCGCGCACCTGCGGAAGCACGGCCTCCAAAGATACGAGATCCAACTTCTCGACGACGTCCGCCGCTCCCGCCCGTGTTAGCAACCCGGGCAATCGCGTTGCGACGCAGTCGAGCGCAAACTCGACGGGGTCCCCCGTTGCCGGTGGATCCATGTGCAGCATCTCATTGGTGCGATCCCGCCAGGATATGTAGTGATAGTGCGGGTCTTCCAAGAAACAGTCGAAGCGAAGAAACTCGCGCTCCTCTCCGTCCTGGGTTGCATAAACGTGAATCGAAACGCCGCGATCATCGAGGGCCTCGGTTTGCCCTCGCTCGTCGCCCTGCGCAGACTCGAAGGTTGCCGTGGCGGTAACCGCATCGGTGAGCAGCCGATATTCAACGCCAAGCCGAAGCGTACCCGCGGAGAACCAAGTCGTGTGCACGTCATTTGGTGCAATCGGCATCACGCTATATCGCGTTACGTGGTCTGGCATGTGAACCTCTCCGAATTCGGTAAACCGGCGGTACTTCAATTCTACCGCCCTCGATACCTGGGGAATGAAATCCTACATTTTTCCGCACCTCTTTGAGATTCGCATTTTCCGGCGAACCCCGAAAATCTGCCATCGCCGCGAGGAGCCCTCCACGAAGCAGATCGGCTTCAATTCGATGAACACCCACCAGCAGGTTCAACCCACCCAACTCGCGTTGCTGCAACCCCCGACACCTCATTCATGGCTGCGGGCGCGACAGCCCAGAATTCCACGCTCGGCACTTCAGGTTCCGTACTGCTCAAACGCGAGTTGTTCCTCTAGACGAAGGCCATGATGACGATCGACCGGCTCACACAAAGGCAGACTGCCTCTCACCGCCGGAGCCCGCTGAAAGCAATACCATTGCCAGAACCCCACCCAACCTGGCAATACGGAGCGTAATCGACCGACTAGCCTAAATAATCCTTGCCGCAAGCGACTGGGATTCCCATAGTCGTTTACTGCAAAACAACCTGGCCTTCGCGTCGTCGCAGCGATGCGCAGGCTGTGGACAGTCACGGTAAAATTAGCGTTCAACTAAAAAAACTGAACTAAAGCCGGGCACCCGTCGATAGGAGGCGATGCTCACCGCTCAGGATATCTTGCGAAAAGTCGTTGCGCTCAATAAGCGTCGTGCTGGCGAGGGCCTCGACCCTCTTGAATATCAGCGGTGGTTGGATCTGAGCTCTAAGTTGCGTCAAGAGTTCCCATGCCACCCTCCCCTCGGCGGACGCAAAGAAACCCATATTCGCATCGAGTTCTCGGACTACGACGCACTGCTCGATGCGACGATGTTCAACATCCAGCCCATCGGCATCTACATCAACACCCCATTTGCCGCAGACGTCGGCGCGAAATTCGGACTGAATGTCTTTATCAAAGAGAGTCAGAACTCGTACCGGGGCGGTGTCGAAGTAGTCTCAAACAATATAGGTCCCGACTTCAGCACAGCAAACCTCGGTATGGGGATGCGTTTCACCGAGCGCGCAAGCGAACTGAGAAGCGTGCTTGAAAAGATCAGTGGCACGACTGGCGCGCCCGCCGACTGATCCGCCAGCGAAAGCTCCTCCCCCGCACTCAATTCGCGTAGGCTCGTTCGGCGCAAAGTTGCCGTCCATTCGATATCCTTGTTTCGCCACCGCCGGGCCTTACACGCAATGGCGTAGAAATGAGATGTGACGGGAACACCTACAGCAACTCCTGTTTTGCTGCGATTGCCGGTGTCTCAATCGACGCCGAGGGCGAGTGCTCCCCCCGCGACTCGTGAGGAGTGCCAGCCGAAGCGGCGGGCGCGATGCTTGGCGACCGAGATCTTGTTTTTCCAAGCGGCCCTGCGATCGACGTGATGAGCGTAGTGATCAATATCGCAGTCGTCGTAATCGTCCGCGTGGTTGTCCTAATGGCCGTCATCATGTTCGTGCGAATCGTGTGAGCGAATCGCGGCTCGAAACAAACGTCGATCGGCTTTCGATAGAGTGCCATCTCGATTCATGTCGAAGATCACGCGCCATCCCTGTGGCAATTCCCGCTTTGCGCGCGTGCGGACGAATGCCTTCCAGTCTTCGCGATCGACATGCCCGTCGAAATTGAAGTCGCCTTTGGCATAAATCACCACGACACCTTTTGCACCGGCCGTCACTAGCGTGTCACCGTCGGTTACCGTCGCGTAGAAGAACCACTTGCCCAAATCGAACAGCGCCGTATTCACGTTCGCCGCGCCAGAGTCGCCTTCGAGGCCCTGGTAACTCCCAAGCGGCTGTGCTGCTTCGAAGTCATCAGCCTGTCGACCAACAAAGAGAGAGACCAAGGTCGTGTCGCCGTCGGGGTCTTGGGCCAGCCATTGGATTGCAACCGTCTCAAAACCACCTTCGATCCAAACAGGCTCCGATGCGGGTTTGATGATCTGAATCGTCGGCGGTGCGTTCTCGGCGATGTCAATCGTAAGGGTGTAGTCGGGGTTCTGAACAAAAGCTGCACCGGGAAAAACCCGTGCAAAGTAAACGCCCGCTGGAAGCCCAGCAAGTGAAACCAGCTCGACACTGCCGCGAGACGTGCTGCGCTCGATAAAGCCTTGGTTATCGGTAAACAGCGCGAGGTTGATGTTGTGACCGAGAAACGGCGAATCGACTCGCACATGACTCCCCGGTACACCTTCTTCCAACAGTTCGAATCGGAAGTAGTCTGAAGCGTCTTCTAGCGATAGGTTCTCGAGCACAATGCCGCCATCGAGCGCTCCCAGGTTCGGGCTGAAAACCCCACCGACTTCAAGGGCGCGCACTTGTGCAAACGAATCGTTCTCTTCGAATCGATCCGGCAAGGCCACGGGAGCCGCCAGCGTACTGACTCGAATCCGAGCTGCGTTATTCCCCTCGTCTTCTTCGAGCAAGCGATCTTCCGGATCGACCACGGCTTCGAGCCAATAGTCACCGAGTGGCAAATCCGTAATGTCGATCCACTGGTCTGGCAGTTCGAGACTATAGATATCTGCCCATCCGGGCGAGATGCCCTGTACGCCAAAATCACACCGGTTGTAGACGCCCGGGCTGGGCGGGATGTTGGGATGCGTCGCATCGTCAATGCGAAGATCAAACAGACAAAAACTCGTCTTGGCGCCCTCTGCGACCACGCCCCCCACGCCTCCAGTCGCAGTCACAGAGCGCAGGCGATAAAGCGCCCAGTCGTCGAAGTGCACGTGGGAGTGTGTTTCGTGAAACGTAAAAGTACCGGAGGGACGATCTCGAAAACCGCCCGCATCGTCGTAGATGCGCTGATCGACCAACTGCTGCGTCGGACTCAGCACCGAGCCCGCCCGTACTTCCAATGCGCCCTGCCCGATGTTGGGGGTCATGTTGGACATCCGCAGAAGCGTGCGCCCGGGAATGTGGTCGCGGTCGATACGGATATCACTGAGCGTGCTTGGGTCCGTGATCAAATCCGGAAGCAAATCGTCAGCGCCAGCATTGCCAGTGTGTAACAACAGCCCAAGTGCAATCGATGAGAGCAGAAGCAAAAATTTCACGGCGACATCGCCTCCACAGATTTGTTCATTGGCTCGCCCCTCACCGAAACCGTACCCTAACTTTGCAGCACCCGAACAACACAACCGTGACACGGTGCGCCGGGACAAATGCAGCAGGCAGAGAACAGCGTGGAGGCGACCGTCAAACTCCTGCGGCAACCCGACGTTGCGAAGCTCTGTTGCGCCTACCTCATCACCTATACGGCGGTCGCCATGGCGCCGATCGGTAGGGCATTGGGCGTACTCGATCTGACCGGCTCCACCAAAGACGCCGATCGTGGTATCGCCGCTCCAACTCTTGCGGCCGCGGCAGTCTCGGTGATCGGCGCGGGCTAGTCGAGCACGGTCCCTGCCTGGATCGTCACGGGCTCGCCGCCCGTGTTCGATAGCTCCACGCTGCCAACCACTTCGATGTCTGACTCGAATTGGTGATCCCCGATGACCACCAAGCGCTCGCACTTAGCGAGCGACGGTGCGCCCTCTGGGAACCGCGCCATGAGGTCATCGATCTTCCCGAAGTACGCCGGATCCAAATCAACCACGCGCTTTGCCTGAGCCGCAGCGTCGACCGGAACCACCCGATGATCTTCCGTGACTTCATAGGCGTCGGACCAGATCATGAGCAGATCGTTACTGGTTTTCACCGGCGCAAATCGCGAGCGTGGGACTTCTACAGCCTTTGAACCCTGGAACATTGAAATTGCCGCGCCCATCGCCGTTTCAAGCTGGTAGCAACGCGGACTGTCTGCGTCATGCGCGGACACGGGCTTTTCGTTGCACATGACCGGCAAATTGAACCCGGCACTCGACGCCAACACATCGCGTAGCGCGAACAGGTCCAACCAGAGATTGTTGGTGTTGAAGAACTTATGCTTTTGGATGTCCTGAAAGGCATCGCGATCGGCTTCGGGGCATTGGGCAACCTCTCGCAGCATCAAGTCACCTTCGGCGTTCCGCGCGAGATGGCCACCCTTCTTGTCCGCCTCAGTTCGGGAAGCGACCTCCATGACGAACGGAAGCTTTTCTGACGCCATCCATCCCAAAATGGATGGGTCCAGTACAGCACCCAGGTTGTCGGCGTTCGAGACGAAGCAATACCGATAGCCACGATGAATGAGAGCTTCGAGCATTCCAGAGCTCGCCATCGCGATATATAAATCGCCATGTCCAGGCGGGCACCACTCAAGACTTTCGTCCTCAGGCCATTGGACCGGTGAGAATGACTCCTTGAGAATACGCGGAACTTTGTGCTGCAGGAAATCGACGGGAAGTGTGCCAGCGAGCTTGGGATAGCGGTCCAGTACCGCAAGCGAGTCGCTTTGAGTCCGATAGCTATTCATCAGTACAAGCGGAAGTTCGACCTTTTGTGTCTTTTGCTGATGCAGCACCTGCCGAACGATCACATCCAGAAAACTCAGTCCATCGCGAACGGGAAGCAATGACTTTGCTTTGGAGAGTCCCATGCTGGTGCCGAGGCCGCCGTTCAGCTTTATCACGACGGTTTTGCCAAGAACCGCTTGGCCCTTTTCCGCAAAGTTCGCGAGTTCACCGTAGACCGGTACCGAATCAACAGCCTCGATATCCGCTTCGCGAATCAGCGTTTCCCCGCCATTGGCGACGAAATCCGCCGAATGCACGAATGCCTCGATCGCAATCTCCGGAAGGCCTTCCGAACGCATCTTTTCGGCAAGCTTCTCAACCCTTACATCCATGGCGCTAGTGCTCCTCGCTCTACACATCAGTCAATTGCCTCGGAAACTATCGACCTTCACAGCCCATGGCTTGATGAGTTGCGCCCCTGTGAGGTGCGGATAAAGACGGAATCGTTTCTAGGGAATTATGCGGATTCGTTCTATCCGGCATTTGCCTCCGCGACATCGTTTTCGGCACTGAATTGGCCGTCGTCATGCGCGATGGCTTAATCGGACCGACGCAAGATCCGATGTCATTGCAATTCAAGCGACTTGGAAACTTCAGCCTATGTCGGAACCGCTGATCGAAACGCCGAACAGACCGACTGGCACGGATTCGATCGGCGGACAGCGGAGGTCACGTCTGCCCGAGGCGGACGCGCATCGCTCTCCCGGCCGACGCTCCTGATGATCAGAAATCGCATGCGCGTCCTCGGTGTTCTGTGCGCAATCTCCTTTGTGTGTATCAGTTGCAGTCACTCGACCTTCATCGGCCCCGCCCCCTATTCGCAAGCTGTCGATGCGAGATTTCGCACACCCGCCCCTCTCACTGCTGAAGAATTGCGAATCGCGGGGATCGCGTGGAAGTACTTCGAGAACAACACCCACGAGCCGTCGTACCTTGTCAACGCGGCACACAACACGCCTTCCACAACCACGTGGGACCTTGCATCCTATCTAGGCGGGCTCGTCGCCGCAGAGCAGCTTGAACTGATCACGAAGAGCGAGTTTGACACGCGGGTCACGGGCCTCGCCGCCTCGTTTCGTAAGCAGGAACTGTTTCGCAACGAAATGCCAAACAAGGCGTACAACCCGAAGAGCGGCGGCAAAGTCGACTACGCAAAGAAGTCGGAACTGATGGGCTATTCAGGTCTCGACATTGGCCGCATGCTGATCTGGTTTCATATCGTTAAGAACCGCTACCCCGAACACTCCAACGCAATCGATCGCATTGTTCTTCGCTGGAACTTCTGCAACGTCATCGACTCGAAAGGAAATATCTTCAACGCAGTCCTACGAGACAACGTCATCGCGTACCTACAAGAAGGACCACTGGTCCAAGAAGAATATTCCGCGCGTGGCTTTCAGCTGTGGGGCTTTGAAACGAACGCGGTATTGAGCTCTGAGCGAACCGCACCTGTTTCAAGCAACGGCCACGTGCCCTTGAAAGACGCAAGCGAACACGGGGCCTACAACGACCGGGAAGCCGAGAGCTACATACTCAATGGCATCGAGTTCAATGGGTACACCGGCCACGCTCCACCCTTCATCGACGACGGGCCTCCAGCCCCCGAGCGCCTAGTGGTGACACCAAGCTGGGCAATCGGCCTCTGGGCACTTTGGGACACCCCCTATACACAGCGCCTCTTCGCGACAGCCAGTGCAGCCCACGAGACCGACAAAGGCTTCTACGAAGTTTTTACGGCGGACAGCAAGGCTACGGCCAACACGTTCACCGCGAACAACAATGGAATCATCCTCACGTCACTTCTCTACAAGGCCCAAGGCCGGCTAGTCAAACCCAGCGGACGGCCCAGTCTTTGGGAGAAAACTCTTCGCGACCAAGCCGGGGATCAAAGCAAATGCCACCCACCTCCTTCAGCGATGTTGTCCGATGCGCTGAAGGAAAGTCACCATGCGACTCCCCGTGGCGTATCGCACAAAGTCGTGAGGCGAACGAATAGGTGATCTCCAAGAGCCACAACGAAAAGACCACCAAGCAAGGCGTTCCTACTCCGGCGCCCAAACCCTTCAGCGAAGACCGTATTCGCGCTGCAGATCTTCAAGAGGGTGCTCCCAGAACTCTTCCCAATGCACGCCGATCAGCGACTTCGCCTTTCGCCCCAGCGCCCAGCCCTCGGTAATTGCATCCATTACGGGCGGCAGAAGCTGTGGCTTGTACAGGACCATCTGCAATGGGCGGCTCGCGATGATCATCGCGGGGTAAGGCGCCGGCACTTGTGCAACCGTGAAGCTCACCACGCGAACTTCGCCGAGCGGGGTTGTGTCGTATCCCGTCAAGACGTGAAAGAGGTCGTGGAGCTGGAAGCCGCGCTCCGCGAGATAGCCGATATCGTCTCCGCGCTTTCGATGCGCCTCGATAAATGCCGACTCGCGCAGCAAGTTTGCGTCGAGGCCATTGTCGACGAGGTAACGCGCGAACTCGCGCCCGAGGGTGCCGTCTTTGAGTTGCGAAAGATAAGGAACGTCCGGGGACGGACTGAGGTAGCGATCCTCGAGCATCTGCTGGGCCATCGGATTGGCTCGTGCCAACGCGTCAAAACCTTCGAGAGACTCTTCGTCCGCTGTGCGCATATAGGTCAGAGCAAGCGGCACCGAAGCGCGTGGGTCCCAGCTTGCGAGGGACTCAAGCAGGCCCTCGACGAGTTCAGGATCGAGATCAGGAGATTTCATTCAACCAATCTAGCAAAGCCGATCCCACCTTCCTGATGTGAGTTGCAGCTTGACGCCTGATCCGAGCCAACGCGCCGGGCAACGTCGACTAGCTCGCGACGACTCGGCCACGGCGCCGCAGCGCGGCCGCCACCCGAACCAAGAGCGGGGTGACAGCAATCAGAGTAAACAGCACGTAGAGACTGCCCTGACCGATGCGCGAACCAAACGACTGAATGAAAACGAAACAGAACATATAGCTGCCAAGCACGTGTAGCCATCGCCAGGGTTTCGGCCCAACCCAAGCCGCGGTGCGATCAAATGACGTTGCGAGTTGTAGCGCCAACACGACTACAGGAATGTACTTGTCAAAGCCTAGACTTCCTTCCTCCGCAAAGAACCGCTCGGGGTCCAGGAGCATCAACGCCATCACAGCGATGTAGTGAATGATGTGCGACGTGCCAAAGCTAAGCCCGAGATAACGACGATTGCGGATCATCCAACGCGTTGCGTCGCTCTTCCACAGGGTGACGAGAGATGACGCGGCGAATGCGGCTCCAAACAGCACAACAGAGGTTCGAGCCGTTGCGCGGATGACCACGCGCGCGCCCTCCGCATCGAAGCCGGTCGTTGTCAGCAACAGCATTGTCATGGCCAACAGCAGGCCGGAGGCCAAGGCGACAAACCCCCAGCCTTCGAGCACCCCTCCGTCTTTATTCGGCATCTCTTTCCTTCGCAAAGGCGCTAGGCCTCGTACGTTTCACCGGGAGGCTTGCGGCTCTTTTTGTAGATGCCTTGGGCAGGCACCCGCAACTCCTTCAACAA
>JBLHOB010000085.1:0-8914 GCA_047619425.1 Myxococcota bacterium | reverse complement strand
TTTGGCGTCGCGCGTACTTTGTCACCTGATCGCGATCCAGACGCCCGACCGTGAAGTACTTCGCCGCCGGGTGCCCGAAATAAAGTCCGCTCACACTGGCTGCAGGTGCAATGGCGCAGCTCTCGGTGAGTTCGAGGCCAATCTCGTTGCAGTCGAGCAAGTCGAAGAGTCCATTCTTCAAGCTGTGGTCGGGGCACGCGGGATAGCCAAAGGCCGGGCGGATGCCGCGATATTTCTCTTCAATGAGATCGTCTTTACTTTCGCCGCTGGCAGGTGTGATACCCCATTCCTCGCGCGCCCGGGCGTGGAGAAGTTCGGCGAAAGCCTCGGCGAGACGATCGGCGATGGCCTGCACCATGATTGCGTTGTAATCATCGAGATCGGCCTTGTAGGCTTCGGTGAGCTTGGTTGCACCGAGGCCTGTCGTAACGGCAAACGCACCGATGTAATCAGCCACGCCGGTTTCTTTTGGCGCGACAAAGTCTGCGAGTGAGCGATTGAACTTGCCCTTTGGCAGGTCTGTCTGTTGGCGCAACATGGGGAAGCGCATCAACTCGTCGCTGCGAGTTTCGTCACGGTACAAGACGATGTCGTCGCCATCGCTGTTGGCTGGCCAGAAGCCATATACCGCCTGGGCGGTGAGGAGCTTCTCGTCGATAATCTTTTGCAAGATCGCTTGGCCATTGGCGAAGAGATCGCGCGCCGCCTCTCCCATCTTCGGGTGTTCGAGGATCTTCGGGTAGCGCCCGTTGAGTTCCCAAGCGCTAAAGAAGAACGTCCAGTCGATGAAAGGCACGATCTCTTCGAGATCAAAATCGACGAGTACTTGGCGGCCCGTGAAACTCGGCTGTGAGACTTCCGCAGGGCCAAACTCGATCGCGGGCCGATTCTCTAGCGAGGCACGGTAGGTGCGCAGGGGCTTTTCTTGTCGCGCTTGGTGCAAATCGCGAAGCTTTTGCTGCACATCGCGATTCGCCGCGTCATAGGTTTCGCGGTTCTTCGTGTCCATCAGGTTCGCAACGACGCCCACAGCCTTTGACGCGTCACGCACGTGTACGGTCGGTTGATCAAACGTTGGAGCGATCTTGACGGCTGTGTGAACACGGCTCGTTGTCGCTCCGCCGATCAACAGCGGGATCTCGAATTTGCGTCGCGCCATCTCTTTCGCAACGGCAACCATCTCGTCCAGCGACGGGGTAATTAGGCCCGAAAGTCCAATCATGTCCGCACCGACGTCGATGGCGGTCTGCAGGATTTTCTCAGCGGGCACCATCACACCGAGGTCGATGATCTCGTAGTTGTTGCAGCCGAGAACCACGCCGACAATGTTCTTGCCAATGTCGTGGACGTCTCCCTTGACGGTTGCGAGCACAACTTTGCCCTGGCTGCTGCCACCCTCTTTCTCATCTTCCATGTAGGGCTCGAGGTGAGCAACCGCTCGCTTCATGGCGCGAGCGCTCTTTACGACTTGGGGCAAGAACATTTTACCGGCGCCAAACAGCTCGCCCACAACACTCATGCCGTCCATCAGGGGGCCTTCGATGACGTGGAGAGGCCGGCCAGCCGCAAGGCGAGCCTCCTCCGTGTCGGCATCGATGAACTCGACAATGCCGTGCACCAACGCATGGGAGAGACGCTCTCCGACTGTCCCCTCGCGCCAGGTGAGATCGACGACGCGCTTCTTGCCACCGCTCTTTACGGTGTCTGCAAAATCGACAAGGGCCTCTGTTGCAGCCGGGTCGCGATTAAAGAGAACATCCTCGACCTTCTTGAGCAACTCTTTCGGGATGTCTTCGTAGACTTCGAGCTGTCCGGCGTTGACGATTCCCATGTCCATGCCTGCCGCGATGGCGTGGTAGAGAAATGCAGAGTGCATGGCTTCGCGCACCGCGTTGTTGCCGCGAAACGAAAATGAAAGGTTCGAGACGCCGCCACTGATGTGCACACCCGGGCAAGCTTTGCGGATGAGCGTTGCGGCCTCAATAAAGTTGAGTGCGTAAGGATTGTGCTCCTCGATCCCTGTCGCCACGGCGAGAATGTTGGGATCGAAGATGATGTCCTGGGGCGGGAAGTTCGCCTGCTCGGTCAGGAGCTTGTAGGCGCGCACGCAAATGTCGACTTTGCGCTGGGTGGTGTCCGCTTGGCCCGTTTCATCGAAAGCCATCACAACGACACCGAAGCCATAGCGACGAATCGTGCGGGCGTACTCAAGAAATTGTTCTTCGCCTTCTTTAAGCGAGATCGAGTTGACGACGCCTTTGCCCTGCACGCACTTCATGCCCGCAAGGAGCACGGACCACTTCGAACTATCGATCACGATCGGGATCCGAGCGATGTCGGGCTCGGTGGCGATCAAGTTCAAGAAGTCCGTCATGCAGGCTTCCGAGTCGAGCAGCCCCTCGTCCATGTTGACGTCGAGCAGGTTCGCGCCACCCGTCACCTGATGAACGGCAACCTCGACTGCGGTTGTGGTGTCCCCCGCCTTGATCAAGTTGCGGAACTTTGCGGATCCGGAGACGTTGGTGCGCTCGCCGATCATCTGGAAGTTTGACTCCGGCCGAATCGAAAGCGGCTCGAGTCCACTGAAGTGACTGACGAGATCGCCCGACAAGTCCGGAATTTCTCTCGGTGCGACGCCCTCAACCGCCAGCGCGATCTGGCGAATGTGCTCGGGAGTCGTGCCGCAGCAGCCACCGACAATATTGACAATGCCGGACGTGGCGAATTCGCCGACCAACTCGCCGGTCAGTTCGGGCTTCTCGTCGTACTCGCCAAAGGCATTGGGGAGGCCGGCGTTCGGGTAGGCGGAGACGCGGGTGTTCGCGAGTCGCGAAAGCTCTGCGACGTGGGGTCGCATGTCTGTAGCGCCCAACGAGCAGTTGACGCCGATCGAGATCGGCTCTGCGTGGGACATTGAGTGCCAGAAGGCCTCGACGGTTTGTCCGGAAAGGGTGCGGCCACTCGCGTCGGTGATCGCCACCGAGATCATGATCGGCAGGCGAACGCCCTTCTCGTCAAACACGCGCTGCACCGCGACAAGGGCCGCCTTGGCGTTGAGAGTGTCGAAGATGGTTTCGACCAGGATGATATCGACGTCGCCATCGATCAATGCGCGGGTCTGTACCGCGTATGCTTCTTCCAGTTGATCGAAGTTGATGTCGCGAAAGGCGGCATCTTCAACCTTTGGCGAAAGGGAGAGTGTCTTGCTTGTTGGGCCGATTGCGCCCGCGACAAAGCGAGGCTTGTCGGGGTTCTTGGCCGTAAACTCATCGGCCACTTCTCGCGCGATCTTGGCCGAGGCCAGGTTGAGGTCGTAGGCGAGGGTGTCGAGATCATCGAATTCGTAGTCCGACTGCGAGATCGAGTTGGCGCCGAAGGTATTGGTCTCGATGATGTCGGCACCGGCTTCGAAAAACTGGGCGTGAATCTTGGCGATGACGTCGGGGCGCGACAAAGAGAGAAGCTCGTTGTCGCCTTGGACGGCTTTGTCGTGGTCCTTGAAGCGCTCGCCCCGAAAGTCGGCTTCTTCGAGGCCAAAGCCCTGGACCATCGTCCCCATCGCGCCGTCGATTACCAGAATGTGTTCGCGGAGTCGCGATTCGAACAATTGGGTTCGCTTTGCCGAACTCATCTCATATCTCCTGCGCCGGGGCGGCTCATCATCCGTAGGATGAATTGATAAATAGCTAAATGAAATCAGAAGCTTATAAGATCGTATGCCACAGGCAAGCGGCTGATTTTACGAAGATCGACTTCCTATAATTTTGATGCATCAGCTTATCTCAATATTCGGATGGATGCCCAATTTTCTTTAATTGCTGGGGAATTGGGTGCAGCCGGTGCCCGGAAGCCGACAACCTGCACTTCACGCGTTGACGCAGCGCAATTGTGATTATGCTTGCCGTCCCTAGACGGCCCCCAGCCGGGGTCGGACAGGGCACTTGAATGGCCCGAGAACCTCAACACCATCCCAAAAACACCTAGACCGCAAGCGGAGACCCACATCGATGAGCGCCGAAAAACACGAATTTCAGGCCGAGGTCAAGCAACTCCTCGACCTCATGATCCACTCCCTCTACTCAAACAAAGAAGTCTTTCTTCGCGAACTGATTTCCAACTCGTCGGACGCCATCGACAAGATTCGCTTCGAAGCGGTGAGCAATCCCGCACTTCTGCCGGGCGGTGAGTTCGGAATTACCTTGATCGCCGACGCCGAGGCGAGGACCCTCACCGTCAGCGACAACGGGATCGGGATGAACCAAGAAGAGGTCATCGCGAACCTGGGAACACTGGCCAAGAGTGGTACCGGCGAGTTCATTGAGAAGCTCAAGCAGGCGGGCGGTGCGGGTGACGCGCCCGACTTGATCGGACAATTTGGCGTCGGCTTCTATGCCGGCTTCATGGTTGCCGACGAGATCAGCGTCCTCACACGCAAAGCCGGCGAGACGAGCGCCGTACTTTGGAAGAGCGATGGCGGTGGCGGCTACACCATCGAAGAAGCCGAGCGCGCCGAGGCCGGCACCAGCGTGATTCTGGCGCTCAAGACGAGCGATTCAGACGACGGCCTCGCCGACTTCGCCGACGAATATGTGCTGCGACAAACAGTGAAGAAGTACTCCGACTTTGTTGCCTACCCCGTGCGACTCAACGTGATCAAGCCTCCGAGTGACGAAGTGGAAGGCAGCACAGAAGACGCCGAAGCAGCAGCTGCAGAAGGCGCCGACGAAGAGAACGACACGGTCAACGAGCCGCTCAACTCGATGAAGGCGATCTGGACCCGGCCCGAAGCCGAAGTTGAAGACGAAGAGTACGACGAGTTTTACAAGCACATCTCTCACGACTATTCGGAGCCGATGCTCCGGGTTGCGAGCAAGATGGAGGGCACCTTCGAAGCGAAGTCCCTGCTCTTTGTTCCGTCAAAGGCTCCCTACGATCTCTACCACCGAGAAATGTCACACCGCGGCATTCAGCTTTACGTCCGCCGGGTGTTCATCATGGACGAGTGTCGCGATCTCGTGCCCGAGTACCTGCGCTTCGTGCGCGGTGTAGTCGACGCTGAGGATGTCACCCTCAACGTTTCGCGTGAGATGCTTCAGCAAGACCGTCAGATCCAGGCGATTCGCAAGTATCTCGTCAAGAAGGTGCTCGATGCTCTGAAGAAGCTGAGCAACGACGACAGCGAGAAGTACCTGAGCTTCTGGGCCGAGTTTGGACCGGTGCTCAAGGAGGGCTTGCTGGCCTTTGACGAGAAGAAGGACCGCATTCTCGACTTGATCTTGGCTCGCTCGACCGACGCCGAGAATCAGCTCACTTCACTCGATGGCTACATCGAGCGAATGAAGGAAGGGCAGGAAGAGATCTACTACATGGTCGGCACCTCGCTTGACGCACTGTCGAACTCGCCGCACCTCGAAGCCTTTAAAGAGAAGGGCGTTGAGGTGCTCCTCTTTGCCGATCCGGTCGACGAGATCTGGTTGCAGCAGATGCCGCCGCAGTACAAAGAGAAGGCATTCAAGAGTGCAGGGCGCGGTGAAGTCGACCTCGACGCCAAAGACGACGAGGGCAAAGATGAAGAGAAGAGCGAGCCCGAGAACGAAGAGTTCAAGGACTTGCTCGGCGCGATGGGCGCCGCTCTCGAAGGCACGGCTGGTGCAGTGCGGCTTTCAAAGCGCTTGAAGTCTTCGCCCGCGTGTCTCGTGTTGGGTGAAGGGGCATTGAGCCCGCAGCTCGAAGCGATGTTGAAGCAGGCCGGTCAGCCGACGCCCGCTTCGCACCCCGTCATGGAGATCAATCCCGAACATGCGCTGGTGAAGCGCCTGCAAGAAATCTTCGCGGCCGACGCAAAGGACAAGCGAATCGGAGACTTTTCCGAGCTTTTGTTCGGTCAGGCACAGCTCGCCGAGGGTGGGCAGCTCGCCGACCCGGCGGCATTCAGCCGCAAGTTGGCAGATATCATGCTCGAAGCGCTCTAAGCTCTCACAAGCTGCGGGGCATCATGCTCCGCAGCTTGTTCGGCTTGGGTGTTCATGCGCCCGAAGCCGCAGGGGCGCGCGCAGTCGGTCATGATCGAGCAGCTGTTCTCCATCGTTGCACCGGTTTATCTATGCGTTGCGGTGGGCTTCGTCTGGCGACGCATCGGCAGGCCGATCGACAACTCGTTGATCGCCGACTTGTGCATGAACCTCGGTGCCCCGTGTCTCGTTTTCTCGAGTCTGGTCAGCAACTCGATTGATCTCAGAGCGCTGGCGGACGTCTCGATCGTGGTACTGGCCGCTTTCGTGATCTTTGGTCTCGTTGGATACACGGGGCTGCGTGCCGCAAAGCTCTCCACGACCTCGTACCTCGCGCCAATCATCTTTCCAAACACTGGCAATCTCGGCCTGCCGATTTGTCTGTTCGCGTTTGGCGATGAAGGGCTTTTGTATGGCGTCGTCTTCTTCGCACTAACGTCGGTCATCCAATTTACGATTGGCCAGTGGTTGTGGAGCGGCGACGCTTCGGTTGGACAACTTGCGCGAACGCCGTTGGTCTATGCGGTGGTTGCGGCGTGTCTCGTGATTGCGACGGGGACAGAGGTGCCGGACTTCGTTCTTCGCACGACGCGAAGCATCGGCGGCATCACGATCCCGCTTATGCAATTTACGCTCGGGGTTTCGCTTGCGACCCTCAAAGTAAGCAGACTCCCGCTCTCGGTTGCCCTCGGCGCCTGGCGACTCGCGATGGGGTTTGCGGTGGGTGTGGGGCTGTCGGAGCTGTTTGGTCTTGAAGGCGTGATCCGCGGCGTTGTGATCCTCGACTGCGCGATGCCCGCAGCGGTAATCAACTACTTGTTCGCCGAGAAATACGGCCGAGACTCCGAGGCCGTCGCCGGGGTCGTTGTGGCGTCAACGACGATGTCGTTGGTCGCGCTGCCGTTGATCTTGGCGTGGCTGCTCTAGTCGCTCGAACAGCCCGCCCAGCTCAACCGCCGGAAAACTCGTCCTCGGCAGCCGGGACAGGGGGCGTGTCGTCCATGCGGTCGTCGAGGTAGCCATCCGGCAATGCAACGCGCTGCCGTCCGCTCTTCTTGCCGCGCGGCACCCGCAAGGCGGACTCGGGAAACTCGAGATCCGGGTTCGCGGTCGCGAGGATATCTTCAAGCTCGGTTAGCGTGTTGATGCGGATCAACGCTGCGCGCAGCTTGGCACTTTCGGGGAAGCCCTTGGTGTACCAGGTTGCTTGCTTGCGAAACGCGCGCACGCCCCATCGCTCACCCTGCCAGTCTGCCAGGAATGCGGCGTGGCGAAGCATGATTTTCATCACCTCGCCAAAGCGCGGCGGCATTTGGGGTTGGCGTCCTTCAAAGACGTCGGCGAGATCGCGAAACAGCCAAGGACGTCCGAGGCAGCCGCGTCCAACCACGACACCGTCGCATCCGGTTTGACGCATCATTCGCAGAGCGTCCCATGCTTCCCAGATGTCTCCGTTGCCGAAGACGGGAATCGAAAGCGCATGCTTGAGCTCGGCAATCGCGTCCCAGTTGGCTTGGCCATCGTAGAGTTGGGCGGCGGTGCGAGCATGAAGTGCGACGGCTGCGCAGCCCTCGTCTTCGGCAACGCGGCCCGCGTCTAGAGACGTGGGTACGGAGTCGTTGATGCCCATGCGAAACTTGATCGTGACCGGTACGTCGCCGGCGTTCTTGACCGCAGCGCGCACGATGTTGGCGAGCAACTTTGGCTTCGCCGGGATCGCAGCCCCTCCGCCTTTGCGCGTCACCTTGCGCACAGGGCAGCCGAAGTTCATGTCGAGGTGATCGATGCGGTTTTCACCGACGAGAAAGGCAACCGCTTCACCGACGTAGTGCGGGTCGACCCCGTAGAGTTGAAGGCTGCGCGGCTTTTCTTCGGGCGCAAAACTCGCGAGCTGCAGCGTGCGCGGATTGCGTTCGACCAGTGCCCGGGCTGTGATCATTTCGCTGACGTAGAGGCCCGCCCCAAATTCACGGCACAGGGTGCGGAAAGGCGTATTGGTGATGCCCGCCATCGGCGCGAGGATGACGGGAACGCGCAACGGGATCGGGCCGAGCGCAACGGACTTGAACTCGCCGGGCTGGGCGGGCAAAACGTCTCGATTGATCTCACCGATAGGGGCCGTCGACATGGCGGCGTTAAATACCACGTCCCCGCGCGCGTCGCGCGATCCCATCGCGGAGTTTGCGGTAGATCCTCGTCTTCAAAGAGGAAATTCGACTTGCAACCAACGCGCAGCGGCGGGCTTTCTGGCCGGGACGCCCCGAAGGTCGCGCCCGGTTGAGACTGCCAAATGCTGCGGGATGTTGGATCGCAGACCTTGTTTTTCCAATGCGCTTTCAGCAGCGTCTCGCGAACAGATCCACCAGAGGAGCCTTGTATGGGCCTCGTTTCACTCACGAATATGACATCAGCGCAGGCCGAAATACGTGCCGGAGCCCTCTGCTTAAAAAGCCGGGCGAGGTGGGTTGTGGGGCTCGTGCTCGCGTCCCAGTTGTTTGTTTCGGTCGCATCCGCCCAGTATCCCTCGAAGATTATTTTGGGCCTGCGCAAGACGTGTATGGACGCCTGTCAGGAGAAGGAAGGAGCAATCGGGTGTGCGCGCTATTGCGACTGCCACTTGTTTGAGCTGCGCCGCGACATCACGGACTCACAACTCGAGCAACTGCTGCTGACTGCCGAGCGTGGCGGCGCCGGCGAGATTTCGATTCGAGATTGGATTCGCACCACGGCACTCATGTGCGAAAAGCGGGTCTTCAAAGAGAAGCAACCGGCCGAGGTTGCGGACGACAAACCTGACGGCAAGCCTGAGAACGAAAAGTCTGCCGAGCCCAAGGCTCCGAAAGCTTAGGATGGCGAGCAAAGCGTGACGCCTGTACGCCCAAGACTGTCCGTGATCGGCCCGG
>JBLHOB010000084.1:0-8918 GCA_047619425.1 Myxococcota bacterium | reverse complement strand
CTACCGTCGGCCCGCGAGAAACTCGTCAAAGCGGCTGGACGTGATTAGCTTGCGCTCGAATGCACCGATCGCGGCCGCCATGTTGTCGTAGGTCGAAGGGTTTTTTGCAGCAGGGAAAGCCGCGCCGAACGCGTCGACGTATCCGGGAATCGAAGTGAGTACGGCGACTGCGGCGGAGGAAAGTGCAAACAGCCGCCGTCTTAGTCCAGGTGTTGTCTGTCCGCGGCGCTCCATCCAAGCCGGGGGTGGGAGCCGGGCAGGGCGGCTGACTTGCAGGTCTGAGGAATCCTAGTCGCGGTAAGCATCCGAATCGGCCCAAGACGGTCACCCATCGCGATGACTCTGTTCTTTTCCCTATCCTACGTAAGATGATTGGAACTGACCTCCTCGAAACGCGAGCGCTTTGCACCGACAATTCGATTCCTTCTGGGCAACACGGCCCAGGGTCCGGCAAGCCAACACGCGCGAGGCGCACCGGACAGGCAGACTCAAGAAACGTCACCATGCCCATTCCACCTCTTCAGCACGATGCATCGTCCGTCTCTCCGGCCGTAGCGAGCCTGGCTGTCCGTGTGTCCTCTACCCGCGCACATCGAATTGTATTGCTATTGGGATTGGCAACACTGTCGGGCTGCGCCGACGAATCACCACTGCGCCCTGCCACGCCCAGTCACATCGCCATCGCGGACGCAGTCGCCGACGGAACCGCCGATACCCGGCAGTTTCGTCGCCGACTACGGATCAACGATGTGTCAGCTCACGCCCATTTCAACGGCGGATGGTACCCACCGCGAAGCGACCAACCTAACCGCCAAGGGAGCGCCACCCACGTATTTTCACGCGGCTCCGCAGCTGTGGTCGAGTTACAACTGGCGAGCCGCTCCAAACTAAATATCAAGATCTTCAAGGCCCCTCGAACACCCTCGACGGAATTGCCGCCACTATTCGTGACGGCTCTCTGGAACGACAAAAGTCTGGGGGTTTTTGATGCCAGCAAGCAATCGGCAACGATTCAGGTGATCGTGCCCGCCGAGGCGCAGCAACTTGGCCTCAACCGTCTCGTCCTCCTGCCCCACTATTGGATGGACTTGTCACCACGCGCGCAAGGTTTGCACGAAACAGAACGTGCCCTGAAAATTCGGTCGATTGAGATTTCTGGTCAAAGGCCCGCTTCACAAGGAACATCTACACCCGCGATCGCAGAAGGTACGAACATTATTCAGAACATAGGGACCGTGGTCTCCCACTACGCGATGGTTCCGGACGGAGCGCATCTTTCGGGAAGTTTTCATTCGACCGGCCACGCAACACGCGGCCAAATCTTACTCACGATGGACGGCGCTCCTGCAGCAACGCTGTTCGATTCAGCGTCTGCCCCCGACACTGATACTGGCAACAAGGCGAGCTCCATCGCGTACGACCTCGATCTCTCGATGCACTCCGGCCGCGCGGCGGGCTTGAGCTTTGTGGTCACGGGGCCGGATCCGGACTCTTCGGCAACCTGGGTCTCACCGACGCTGCACGGGCTTCACGTATCCAACGCGCCTTCCTCAACGAACGTGGCGCGAAATCTCCCCGTAAAACCAAACATCCTCGTAGTTCTATTCGACACACTGAGGGCCGATGCGCTCGAGCCCTACGGTGCTTCGCCGGGGAGTTCACCTGGAATCAAAAGGCTTAGTCAGGCGAGCACAGTATTTGGCAATGCGTTCTCCACTGCGGCAACAACGCGAGTTAGCGTCACATCTCTACTGACGGGCTTGTATCCGCCTCGTCATGGAGTCACCAAATCGGAACACAAGCTTTCGGCGGCGCTTCCGTACCTGCCCGACCTTCTGAAATCCAACGGGTATCGAACTGTAGCTGTCATCGACAACCCTCAGCTGTCTGCAGAACGCGGATACGATCGCGGGTTCGACGCATTCAACGAGA
Organism: Myxococcota bacterium; assembly: GCA_047619425.1. GTDB lineage: Bacteria > Myxococcota_A > UBA9160 > UBA9160 > UBA4427 > DUBZ01. The sequence continues at coordinate 6,986 of JBLHOB010000084.1, read as the reverse complement.
TCTATAAGATCGACGAGAACCAGCTGCGAAAAGACTTCCCCAACCCTCGCGAGCGAGCGCGATGGACCTGGGACACACACATCGCTCCTTCTCTCTCAAACAGAGGAAACAAGCCGTTCTTCGTCTACCTGCATGAGCTGGATCCACACTTTCCCTATCAGCCGTTGCCTCCCTTTGGCGACTTTCGCGATGACGGGTATCGCGGCGTGCCGTTGGCTCAACCAGAGAAAATGCATCTGCTCGTCCGGTTCAGCCTCACGCGCAAAGTGTTGAAACTAATCAACAAAGGCGGAGGGCGGATGGACGATGCGTCCCTCGACGCTCTTCGTGGACGCTATGCGGGCGAAGTAGCGTATATGGATGCGTATCTCGAATGGATACTCGACCACCTCGAATCGACTGGAATGCGCAAGAACACAATCGTCGTATTCGTCTCCGACCATGGTGAAGAATTTCTTGAACACGGCCACTTCGGACACAGCCTACAGGTATACGACCCCGCCGTTCGTGTCCCCCTCCTGATCTCTACGCCCGATCATACTCTGCCCGCCCGAGTCGAAAACCAAGTCGAGCTTCTTGATCTCCCCCCCACCCTGCTCGCGATGGCTGACATTGCGGTCCCAGAAAACATGCAAGGCCGCAACCTCTTTACGCAACGCGAGGTCGATGACTCGCACAGCGACACCCGGCCAACGTTCGCATTCAGCGACTGGACGAACCCTGAGAGGGACGGCAACGGGCTCTTCCCTAGTCGCCAGATCTACATCCGGATTGGCGGCACTAAACTCATTCGAAACCGATACCGGACACCCTCGGGAACATTCAATACATATGAACTCTACGATGTCGCCAACGACCCGGACGAATCAATCAACCTTTGGTTTTCAATGCCCGTGCTTGGTCATACCATGCGCCAAATGCTTGACGCGAGTGAAGTACAAGATGCGATCGCTGCCGACTCGATTCAGCCAACAGCAGAACCTGTTGATGAAGAAATGCTGAACCGATTGCGAGCGTTGGGATACGCGGAGTAGAAGAGACCCACTCGCCGGTTTTGCCCTGCGAACCTGACTAGCTACGCGCCGCCCTAGTCGAATCGTCGAAATTGCGGCGTCCACTAATTGTTGAGCATCCGAGGTGGCAGCGAAGAAGAATCGCATTTCGTATCGCTCTCTCGACCTCCTAGTACGACCCCGGAAAAACGAAGTTTGCCCAGGTCGGCGGTTTTCTGAGCCCTAGGCGTTGTTCACTTGCAATGCGATCAAGTGGGTCCGTGCGCAGCGATTCGGCGCCCTTGAAAAGATCTTTCGCGTGACGACGTCGTTGCTTGGCCACCAGCGATCTTGCGCCGGCGGCGCGCAAGCCCCATCGCAAGCGCTGAACTTCTTGTCTGCGGTGATGAAGCCCGGTGCCGTGTCGCAGGCAGAAAGAACGACGAGTTGCGCGGACGACAAGTCGAGGCTTGCCGCTTCGAGGGCAGTCAAGATCCCGCTGCCATGCTCGGGCTTGTTCGCAACACCAATTCGTTGATGCTCATTGGCGGAGGAAAGTGCAAACAGCCGCCCTCTTAGTCCCTATGTTGCCTATCCGCGGCGCTCCATCCAAGCCGGGGGTGGGAGCTGGGCCGGGCGCGGCGGAACGCTTTTACAACTTCGACCGGCCACATGGAGCTCACAGCGGTAAAGCGCCATACGAAGCGCTGCGGGAGAAGCGATCTTAATGAATCACTTCCGACTTGAGTCCTAGTATCACAGAGGCATCGAATACGAGCGCCTTCGGTCCCGGGATCAGTTCGGGCGGAACCGGTTGATTTGGAAGGAGTTGATGGGGTCCCAATCCCGTTCGAGAGAGACTGGCTCAACGCAGTGCCCGGTTGTTTCGCACTCTTCTAGTTTCCCGAGAAAGGCGGCGACCGTTCGTCCATCCCCCGACCCGGCGACGGTTTTCCCCAGGTCGAGGACGTTCAACGCCAGGAGGTACGACAGGCATCCGGCGATCAATACTCGTCTCGACCGCGGTTGGGAGAGCAGGTGGGCGATGCGGGTGTTCGAGAATACGACGATCCCGATCACGAGGCCGAGCAGGCACTGCTGGATCCAGAAATACCTCTGATGGAACGCACTCGTATATTCCAACCCGCCCGGCCCGAATCGGGAGTAGATCGATATGACCGTGAGGCTCGCGATGCAGTAGCTGCCCCAGAGCGCGGCGACTCGCTCGCGCTGGAATACGGCCCGCGTCGCGCGATCGGAGAGGGCGCCCCCTAGGATCAACAGCAGAATAGTCCAGCCTAGGGCCACGGGAACCGCATGAAGCCCTCGCCAGATGAACTCCATCCGCAATCGGCTGGAGAGAAACGGCTCGAAGCTGACCCGATCCCCGAACGCCGGAATAACGTGGAGCGCCGTGTACAGGATGTCTCCCTTGGCGCCTCCCGTCTCCACGGCCAGGCCCAAGTAAGCGATCGAGATCAGGCAGACCGCGACGAAGAGGGATGTCTCCAGAGAAGTACGCCCATGGATGGCGCGCCATACGAGGAGGGGCAGTAAAATCACCGAGACGGGGCTCGAGCAGGCATTGAGCGAGAGGAGGATGAACTCCGTCCAGACGACCGGACTCTTCTTGCTTCCGGGGACGAGGCAGATCAGGGTAGAGACCATGAGCAGGGCCCAGAAGCTGTACGTCACGGCGCGCATGAGCGCCGAGTTGCCGAGCGGAAGAAGGGCCAGGGTCAGACAGACAATCCAACGATGTCGGTCGTTCGGAATGAACGCACGAAAGCGGGGCAGGAAGAAGGCCGAATAGGCGATCGCGAACGAGGCGGTCGCAAGTAGCAGGTAGGTGTACGCGACCAGCGAGGGCGGGAGGCTCGCCACGAAAAAGGCCATCAGGTCTGGCATCACACTCACGTAGCCCGCGTATTGGAGCCATAGGTTCTCAAGGCCCGGATTCTCGTAGTAGTGCTTGAACATGATGGCGCCGTCTTCGTTGATCAAGGACGGCCAAAACGTGTTGTAGGGGTTCTTCAGCAGGATCACGGCCCATAGGCATGCAAAGAGCCCGAATTGTCGGGACCGACTCCAGTACGGATCGATGGGTGGGGCCAATATGGGAATCAGTTCCGGACTCGGAGCATTGGGGCGAATCGTTGCCATGGGCCTTCCGTCATATGGAGTCGTCTCGAGCCGATCCGACACGTTTAGAGCGACATCTTCCTGAACAAGGGGATCGGGGAGCGAACGGATCACGAGCATGATGAGCTGCCAGATGCGCGGGGGATCGTGCAGGCAGCCGCCCTTCTAGTCCATATTTTGTCTATCCGCGTCGCTCAATCCAAGCCGGGCGCGGCGGCGCAAGGGTGAGCGCCGTATCACCCCCTCCCAGGATCGGGTAGATAGTGCAATAATGGGGCCTTCCAGGCAAAGGCTGCGATTTGAGCAATATCAGTGGGTTGGAAGGAGGCGACTCGCCGGAGTGAAGGTGGATAGGTACAATAATTGGATAATAGTAGAAAAATATTTCGCGATTCGACGAACGAACGTCGTGGACCGACACGTCAACTTGGTCGTCGTCGGTACGTCTCTAGGCGAACGTAATCGCGGGTTCAAGCGGCCCTGAGACGGTCTCAACTTTGAAGAAGACAGTGCAAGCAGCCGCCTTTTCAGTCCCTATGTTGCCTATCCGCGTCGCTCCACCCAAGCCGGGGGTGGGAGCCGGGCAGGGCGCGGCGGCTGGAATTGCCAAATTTTCGCCGGGTCGCCCTCTGCCGCTGCAGGCGAGAGGTCGATGAGCGCAGCTGTGCTCGGAGGAAACGACCTGGATTCTCCTTCGCTATAGCGGCGCCGTACTCCTTGAGCGACGCATGCATCGATCTCGCGAAGGCTATGCCGAATACGTCGCTCGCACGAGTCGGATCATTCCCTGGCCTCCGAGCCGATAAAGCAAACGTCGCCGAGAGACCGATGTCGAAAACGACGTTCCTGCAGATCTACGCCTCGGAGTCCCTCTGCGCCGATCTCATCGCTTCCTCAACGAAACGAATAAACTCGGGATCGTAAATCCCATCATCTTGCTTCGACCGGGACCAATACTACTTACCGCCTGGCTGCGACAGAATTCTGGAAACGTTCGCGTTCGTGATCGCCAAGTCTGACACCAAGGCGCTAATCAATTCGCCCACCGCTCCGATCGATTCCCAATTCGTACAAAACTCTTCACTCAGTCGGGGTTGCACGGGATCGTTCTCGGAAATCGGATGCCTGTGCTGCACGGGAGCCTGACGGTCATCGCCCTGGAATGCTGGGAGAATCAAATGATTGCCCACTGCTCGCAACTCCGTGGTGGTACCCTTTGCGCTCGCTACCGAATGATCGGGGCACTTGACTCGACGAACTCCGACGGTAGCGGCGACAAGAGGCGAAGAGATAGGAGCCAAACGCATGGATAAGGCGAACACGCATCAAGACTTCACGATCTTTCTCTGGCTCTTGAAGCTTGGCGCCCTCGTCAATCTCTATTTCCTTTCTCAAATATTCACCCTGCCAGCGGGCGAGATCGATCTCCAGATCGTCGTCCCGGCGGAGATCCTCTTCGTTGTCTCGGCCTACCGATGCGTCTTTCCGAATCGATATAAAGACAACATCGTCCTACATCCCGGGGTCCTGTCCTCGACATTCGTCACGCGGGTGCTGGCAACCTTCGTCGAAGTCGCCTGGATCTATCAGTTCTCCCATGTAATCCGTCTGCTCAATGTCGAATCCATTGGATGGGTCGAGGCGCTTTCCTGGCTGATGGTGATCCAGGTCGGGATCTCCCAATTTTTCGTATGGGGCGCGATCCTGACCCGACGGCTCAGCTTCTACTTCTATGAAGAGATGGGTTGGGGCGCAATCTTCATCGCCAACACGATCGCGAGCGCTTTTCTCTATTTGACCGTCGATGGACTCGGCGGGGGAGAGAATCTTCTCCAGCTGAATCTGCTCTTCGGCGTCATCTACTTGCCTTGGCAACTCATCCATCTGCGGGCGCTGCGAGCGGATGCGTCGGCGACCGACGCATCCGTCATGCCCGATGCGCGCCTGCGCTGGCCGCTCATCGCGGACAACCTGCGCGAATCCCTATACAAACAGAATCGCGCAACCGATGCCGAGTCCTGGGGTGGCTTCGTTGGCCTCATCTGGATGACCGCCTATTGGGCCGCGATCATTCCCATGTGGGTCCATCATGTCGTTCAGGTGACGGCGGCACGCTAGGCGAACCCCATGCGTTCCGGAGTGCTCGGCTCCGTCACACGAGCTTTTGCAACACGTTCTCGGCGGTGAGGACAGTGCAAACAGCCGCCCCCTTAGTCCCTATGTTGCCTATCCGCGGCGCTCCATCCAAGCCGGGGGTGGGAGCCGGGCAGGGCGCGGCGGCAGTGCTTCCGCATTCCGCTCATGCACCAACGCCCTGGACTTGTGCTGTTATCTCGTATGCAGCCGCGTCATTGGACTCGGATTATCGGAGTCGCCGACGCAGTGCCAAGCCGGTGAGTCCGGTGGCGAGCAGAAGAGCGGTGCCGGGCTCAGGGACGGCATCAATTGCAATCTGGACATCTTGCCCAGAGAACGTGCCGCTCAGAAAGATTTCTTCGGCGCCGTTGTTCAGCGTATCCATACTGATGTTGAAGAGCAGGACATCAGAAGCGTTGAGTGCGAACGGATCGATCCCGGTCAGAAAGGCATAATCGGCGAAGCCGGCTCCCTGCGAATTCACAGGGAGATTCACAGGACTACTCGGGCTCAAGAACGCCTCGGTCGTGCCTCCGGTGTAAATCTGATTGATCGCATTTTGCCCTGCCGCAAGGACATCAAGTGACGCATCTGGATTGCCGTTGATCGTCGTCGGGTTTAGAACAATGTCGAGTACGCTGATCGAGTTCAACGCCTGAGCCAATTCGCCTGTTTCGTTGAGATCGAGGAAAAGTGCTATTTCAACTTCGCCGGTTGTCGTCGCACCGAAATTCAAGAAGTAATAGCTCTGAAGTTCCCCGGCCGTGGTTACATACGATTCAGCAAAACTTTCGATATCTGCGCCGCCGCCCTGTGGGAGGGCATTCACCGCGTTGTCGCCATTGAAACTGCCCGATTCGTTGCCGATCTCTGATCCCGAGAAGGTCATGAGTCGTAGATCCAAGGTGCCGTTCCCGGAACCTCCGGTTCCTGATGGAATTAGATGGATCTCGCTGGAGGTGATTGGGGAAGCTGAAACTGAACTAGCTGCCATCAGCACGAGCCCGCTGAGCACGAAAGAGCAAAGAACAGCCGAACGCCGAAGCGTTACGCATTTAAACATCATCAGACCCCGATTCTTGGCACAATCCTTCCCAGGAAATTGTGCGATGGGCGAAGAATAATCTCCCGCTTGTCTTGTAGCTGTGCAATTTAAGGACCAAGTGTTAAATCGTTCAAAGACAGTGACTTGGAGCAATCGGGTTCGATCAGAGTGGTAGACATCGTCCCGTATTGGATAAATGTTTTCCTCGAACGAACGAAATGAGTCGGAGGATTGTGAAAACAGACGCCATTTGAGTGCCTGTTTTGTCTATCCGTGTAGGATAGTTAAAATAGCCGCACTTTTATCAGCCTTGCCGATGATTGGTACTCGCTCGTTCGGCCTGGTGTCTCCCGTCAGCAGCATTCGGACTTTTGGGCGGGCTAAACGATAGGGACGCTTTACGGGGCTTCGAACCCCGAGGAGGTTTCATTGCGGAGCCTCGGCGAGCAGTGACGCCGTGCTTTCCGCGTAACCTGTCGCGCCCATTTCGCTAAAGAGCTTTTGCGCTTCGACGAGCAACGCTTGACAGCGCGTCGAATCGGAGCCGAGTCTCGCGAGGTGCGCGCGCTCAGCGAGGATTTGAGGTTCGTACGAGCGCGCTCCAGTCGAGCGCGCGAGAGCGTCGGCGCTGTCGAGCGCAGACTCGATATCGCTGTTCGCTTCGAGTCCAT
>JBLHOB010000083.1:0-8920 GCA_047619425.1 Myxococcota bacterium | reverse complement strand
ACACGCCCGAAGTAGCGTTGGCCGACGAGACTGGCTGGTTTTCTTGGCCCGATCTCGATCTCGACTTCTCAAAAAGCTAGGATTTGAAATGCTTTCACGCGATCTCAGAGGGACGCGCAGCGTCTCCCCCCTAGTCGTGACCATCGCCCTCTTTGCAGCTGCGGTCGGCCACGCTCAAGTCCATCAAGAACCCAGGGACTACTACGCCGGCCCCTTCAATCAAGATGCTCTCAACAAACAGTACGTTGAGGCTCTCAAGGATTTGAAGGCAGGAGACTGCACTCCTGCCCTCTCAAAGTTCACGAAGATTCTGAAGCACGCGGCCAACGACCCCAATATGAACTTTTTGAAGGGGATGGCACTGCGCTGCAAGAAGGATCACCGCGAAGCGGTTGTACAGTTTAAGCGCGCCGTGCGACTCGACCGGTCCATGTACGTCGCCTACAAGTACTTGGGCTTGTCGCACATCGCGTTGGCCGAGAATCGAAAAGCCAAGGCTCTATTGGACCGACTCGACGCGCTTCGCGAGAGCTGCCGAATCCCATGTGACCCTGCACTCGACAAAGAACGTGGCGCGCTGCGGGCCGCACTCGCCGAAGTAACTCATCTGTAACGCGCCAAGCTCTTAGAATGACGGCTTTGTCACAAAGTCGAGTTCTTCGCCACTCACCGGATGCTGAAACCCAAGCTCTGCGGCGTGTAGCTTCAGCTGGCCCGGCCCTGTTCCGCTGCCGTACAAAGGGTCGCCCACAATCGGGATCCCGAGACCGCGCTCGTGTGCCGCATGGACGCGAAGCTGGTGGGTGCGCCCCGTCACGGGCACGAATGCAATCCGAGTCAAACCCTCTTCAACACCAACCTTCTCCCAATGCGTGATGCCCACCTTGCCATGCACAGGATCGTAAATTTGATACGGACGGTTATCGATGTCCACGCGGAACGGGAGCTCGATGGTCCCACTCTCCTCAGCCAAGACGCCATCGAGCAGCGCGAAGTAGCGCTTGCGGGTCTCTCTTTTTTGAAATTGAATTGAAAGTGCACGATGCGCTTCGACACTGCGCGCTACGACCAACAACCCCGACGTATCCATGTCGAGACGATGCACCGCGGGCTGTGCCGGGGCTTCGGGATATAGCTTTCGTACTCGCTCGGCGACACAGTCGAGTTTCTCCGGCCCACGTCCCGGTACGGAAAGCATGCCACTCTCTTTATTTACGACGACAAACGCTGCGTCCTCGTGAAGAATATCCAGAAGCGGCTCGCTCATGCGTCGAGTCCGCACAGCATGAAGCCGAGAATGGGTTGGCAGCGCGATTCGCAACTCGGATAGAAATTGCCGGGCACACGACGACTCTCAACGGACGGCCGAGCCTCAGCGCCTGTCTGCTCGCTTGGCTTGTCGCTCTTTACGTCCTGCAAACTCACAGTCGGCTTCCCCCAGTAAAACTCTGCGATCCCAATCGGTCGCAACCCATTGCGAGCTGCATGGTTTAGCAACTTCGGCGCACAACATTCCCCCATCCCTCCCACGAGCGGTACGCCGGGGAGCACCGCATCTTCAAGCGACCGGATCTCACCGCGAAAATTTTGGAACTTGTACTCAGCACACATCCGCTTCCAGAGCATTTGTGAAACCTCGCGGCGACGCGCCCAGGTTTCATCTACCGCGCTCCCTTTTGCCTTCAAGGTCTTCATCTCCGCCGTAAGCGTTTTGATCTCGCGCTGCGCAGGCAGAATAACCTCATCATAAAGTGCCTCACCCAATACCGGACCCACCCACCCGTCGATATCACGCAACCCGCCGGTCAGGGCAGAAAACGCCCGAAGGAAAACCGTCTCACCATCTTCAGCGACACACTCCATCACGCCAAACATATTGCCCCGGGTTGCGAAGAGGGTTGCGAACTCAAGCCTTGGGTCTGCATCGGCTTCGCAAGCCAAATGGTCGAGGCGCTGCAGACTCTTGAACTCCTCCATCACCTCGAGCGCATACGCCCTCGCCTGCCCCACCGGCAAGGAGTGCCGGCGGGCGCAAATGACGCAGTCGCCAAAGGCGCCGGTAGTCTCGATATCGGGAGATGTGTCTTCAGGCGTCGTCATCGAACTCGCTGACTCGTGGCTCGTCTTTGCCGCGTTTTTTCTGTGTGCGACCGCACTCTACCGCACGTTCTTGGAGCAGAACCATCGGCCAAGGTCTCGTTGCGTTTGCGCCGTGCGGACACTTCTTGTCATTTCAATCCAAACCGCTTCCATGATTGAGTGCGCGCTGCGCGAGGCCGAGGCCAGCATCGAAGCTCCGATCAAACGAACCGTGTAAACATTTCGAATCCGTGCCGGCTCGTGGTGGGAGACGCCGACTCGGCGACTGAATACTTGACCGTTCGCGAATCCCACGGCCCGGGTTGTGCTTTGGTTTGGGCAAAGAACGGCGCCCGAACCGCACGGCGACTTCGGGGTCACTTCGACTCGCGATAGCGCCTCTCGGCTTCTCTCTTTAAGCCCTCAGCGCAAAGCGCGAAGCCCCGCTCTACCTCTTCGGCCATCGCCTTCATCATGGCGGCAACTGCCTTGCCCTCGAACGCATCGATCGACCAGTAGCTGCAGTGCGTAGCGTCGATGGACTCGATTAATTGCGTGCGGTTCGCATGGATCGGATCATCGGGCAGGTTGCGCATCGACCAAACGATTTTGTGCGGCGCCTCGATGCAGGTGATGTACTCAACCTGCTCTTGTAGGCCGTGCCCAAGGTTGACCTGCATCTCGAGCGGAGCGCCCATTGTAAGCTCGCCCTTCATCTGCGGGCAGAATTCGTTCCAGGCTCCATATGCCTCAAAGTCGACGAGCACAGCCCAAACCGTTTCGGCCGGAGCGTCGATCAAAGTCTTTTCACACGACACACTCGACTCATCGATCACGATTCAAGCTCCTTTGCCGTTGTCTCGATACGGGTCTTCGCCATCACGGGCCTGGCGGAATCTACAACTAGAATGCTCGATACCGTTTCTGCACGTGTCGCTGTCGAACGCGAATCACTTCCACTCGCTCTTGCGCGCTTACCTTGGGTTGGTCGGCTGGGAAAGCATCTGCGATTTCATCAAAGCTAATCTTTCGCGCCGTGATCGTGGGCCAGTCGGCTTTGTCCGGAATTTCAGAGTAGGCCCAGCGATGCGATAGATAGCCACTCGCTACTCCCGTCGTGTCGATCCAATTTTGCACGCCCGGGTCTCGATGCGCGACAACCCAGCGCTGCATTCCGTCTTCGCCAATGTACATCTGGTGCAGGTTGAGACTGCTTTGATTGTTCGCGTAGTCCGGAGACTCACCCCAGAGGTTGCCGAGATGCATGCTCGTATAGACGGGGTCGCCTGTGAACGTGGCTTCAACGTAGAGCGCTTCGTCTTCTTTGAGATCGTAGATCCCGCCGGCATAGATATTGGTGCTCATGCCGCCGCCGGTGTCGCTCGAAGCGGCGTTCGGCGTGTTGTAGGCGTTGATGGGCATGAAGTAGGGGCGCCCATCGTGCGGGTGCGTACCGTTGCAGTTCAACACGACGTCGTAGAACTCGAGCCAAAAACGCATCTGCCCGCGAATGATGCTCCCCATTCTTCGCAAACTCTTTGCCGTGCGCTCGGGCGTAAGTGCTGCTGGATGCGAACCCGCCGTATCGAGGCACTCGATCGTCAACGCGATTGGCTCTTCGTTCTCCCAGTCGTAAAATAGTTGGCGGCCGCTCACGTATTCGGCGAAGCGGTCCGCACCATCGGGGTCGCGCTTGTTCGGCCCCTTCTGGGTACAAATAAAGTTGCCTTCATACCCTGCGGGCTTATCGGGGCCCAGCATCACCTCGAAGTTGCCGTCACCGTCAAGTAGGAGCGAGGACGAGTCGATCGTCCCAAAGCCTGTGCGAAAGCCGGGGACGAGTTCGGCCAAGTTGCCCGAGTCACCAGCCATTGGTCCAGTGGCACTCTCGAAGATCAAGTACTGAGGTGCGGTGGGGCCGCTTTCTGCGCGAGGCTCTCCGCGCCAGTGACGAGAGTCTTCCACACGGCCACTCACTCGGTAGTTCTTGCGGCCATCTATCGGTGCATAGAAATAGACTGCGTCCGAGTTTTCGATCGTGGACTTGTTGAAGATCGACAACGCGTTTCGAAACGCCGGAAAGTCGGGGTCTTCGTGAAAGGCTCGTTCGATGCCGTGATGCACAAAGCCCGTGAGATACCGGTAGCCCTCGGCAAGCACTCGCGTCGACGCCTTGGGCGGAAAGTACTTCGGGTCGTCGATGGTGTCTCGCGCGGCTTGAAGCTCGCCGATCAAATCGTCGAACGCCGATCGTAGTTCGTCGCCCGCTTCGCGGATTTGCTTTTCGGTTTCCATCGTCATGGCATTCGATCCTCTCTCAATTTGCGTCCTGAGTCAGCGTGGACGTCGATGTCGCGATCCGGTCACTGGCGCAGCGTATTTCCAGCGTGCCTGCGAGATTGCTACACGCCAACGGCTCAACTCTATGAAGACCTCTAATGCTAAGTCAACATTGCCCACTCGCCTAGCGACCTGCGTGCCGCCTCCATGTACCGCCCGGCCCACTGACGTTTGAATCAACCCAAGCGCGCGACCACCTCGCCTGTAAAGTCGCCAAGCCAGTGCTCGAACCGCTCGCTTTGGGGTCGCTATAGTTCGCTGACGGCATGATCCAACTCGCGCCGCCCAATTGAGTATCACGGCCAGACGGAGGGAGACAGGATGGATGCAACCGCGCAACTCGTCGCGATCGAGGCGATCAAGCAATTAAAGGCGCGCTATCAGCGCGCAGTCGACACCAAGGACTGGGAGCTGATGCGCAGCGTCTTGGCGCCCGACGCGAAGAGCGTCTACAGCGACGGCAAGTATTCGTTCGAGGGGCGCGATGCCATCGTCGAGTTCTTGAGCGACGGCCTCAGCAACCCGGCGATCCAGTCGATGCATCACGCACACACCCCCGAGATCGAGATTACAAGCGAAACGACCGCGACGGGGGTTTGGTACCTGGAAGACTTCGTGCTCACAACACTGCCAAGCGACGGCGCGCCAAACGGGACCGTCATGCACGGCACCGGGATCTATAGCGACGAATACGCGAAGATCGACGGACACTGGTTGATCGCGAACACAGGCTACGAGCGAATCTTCGAAGACTTTCAGCCGCGCGGCGAAGGCTCGCGAATGCGCACGCGATGGGACTCGAAGGTCTAGTGCGCTTAGTCCTACTAATGCGAAGAGTTCCGGGGAGGCTTCTTGATGTCTGAAGATCAAAAGGTACAGACGGGCGGCATCGACCATCTGCACCTGAATGTCTACGACATCAATCAGGCCATCGAGTTATTTACGGGTCTGTTTGAGTGCAAGCACAACATCCCGATCTACATCGACTCGATCGATGGCTTCAACTCAATGAACAACCTCGGATTGGATGTGATCGCACCGGCCTCCCCCGATGGTATCTACGCGAAGATGATGCAACGCATGGGCGGCGAGGGTCTTTCGGCCGTGTCCTTCTATGTCGATGACCTCGATGGCGCAACACACCGGATCGCGGCCACAGGTGCAACCATCGTCAGCGAGATCGGTTACCCCGAGATCGAGCGCCAGACACAGTTCCACGCGAAAGATTGCTTCGGGATGTCACTCGAGCTCGTCTATCTCTACCCCGGTGCCAAGGAAAGGATGGCGGCGATGCAAGCGGAGTAGGCCGAAGACAACGGCGGTAAACCCCACATCGAGTCACTCGCCGGCGCGACAGCAACTGGCGGCATCCACCACGTTCGCTTGCGAGTTCGAAGTACCGAAGACCTCGACGCTGCGATCGTCCGATTCGAAAGCTGGTTCGAGTGCCGTTGGCAGCGAGCCGAAGACGGCCAGTCGGCGACTTCATCGCTCGACATCCATCTACTTGTCAGCGACGACGACACCCAGGGGATCGATGCCTTCGCGATGGCGGTGCCTGACCTTGAGGCGAGCGCGAAACGTGCAAAAGCACTTGGCCTTACGCGAGTCGAGCCACCTGCCTATCTAAGAACGATTGAGAAGGCCGCTTGCTTTGCACCGGCAGATTGCTTCGGCCTCAGTCTAGTGCTCATCGAAAGCACACTGACGCGGCCTCACCGACATCACTAAGCGCGCGTTCCTTCCGCAACGCCATCGCTGCGCCAACAGTCTCTCAACCGGCGGCGCGAGAGCTGCTCGCCCCCGTGGTAACGAAGTGATGCGCCGATCCATACCGCCCCAAGCAGGACAAAAACCTGATTCCCCTTGGGCAGCGCATTTCGCCCGACCGGTTTCGTATTCGTGGTGATGAACCAATGCCGCTTATAGAGGGAATACGAAATTTCGCCGAGATCGAGGTTCACAGGGTTCCCGCCCAGTAGCCGCAGTCCCCTGCGATTTTGTGCAAGGCCCAGGATCAGCACCACAACGATGCAGACATCGTAGGCAGCCTGGGTTTTCCAACTCGCAACGCGAAAGCATGGCCCGGAACGGTTAAGGCATATGAAGCCGCCTACGCCCTGGATGTATTTCCCCGAAAGCGGATCGGGTAACTCGCGTGGCCCCTCGAAAAAAAATGGCAACACCGAGCGTGCAGTTGAAGTCTTGCGCCAAGGGCTTGAGAATCATCGCGAGGCAAGCAGCGGCTGCGTCGGCTTGAAGCGAAGTTGGGAACCTAGCCCCCCCACCGCCTATTGATCGCCCGTTCCCGCCCAGACCGCGACGACACCCGGCCAGGCAAAGATCCCCTACTCTCTCAGCCATGAGTGAATTGTGGAGCGATTTGGTCCGACGCCTCTCGCCGTATGTTCCAGGTGAGCAGCCCAAGACGCCAAATCTCGTAAAGCTGAATACGAACGAAAACCCCTACCCTCCCTCGCCTAAGGCTCAGGAGGTTCTTGGCGGGGATATCGCTTCGACTCTGCGGCTTTACCCCGACCCGAATTCGGCCGCGCTAAAAGACGCAATCGCCAACTCGTATCGCCGCTACAACCTCGAACGTGATCACGTTTTTGTGGGCAATGGCTCCGACGAAGTACTCGCCCTCAGCTTCATGGCGTTCTTTTTGGGCAAGGGGCCACTCCAACTTCCAGACATCAGCTACAGCTTCTATCCCGTCTACTGCAAGCTCTTCGATATCGATTGCGAAGTCGTCCCCTTGGCGCAGGACTACAGCATTGACTTGCAGCCCTATCGAAACGGCACCGGCGGCATCATCTTCCCAAACCCGAATGCGCCGACTGGGATCGGCACACCACTCGAACAAATCGAGTCCCTCGTCGCGGACGTGCCGAACCGCGTCGTTGTTGTTGATGAGGCTTACGTCGACTTCGGCGCCGAAACCGCCGTTGCGCTCGTCGACAAATACCCCAACGTCCTGGTCATTCAGACGCTATCGAAGTCGCGATCCCTGGCGGGGCTGCGGGTTGGCTTCGCAATTGGCGACCCCCAACTCATTGCAGGGCTCGATCGCGTTAAGAACTCCTTCAACTCGTACCCGATCGATCGCCTCGCCGAGCAAGTTGCAGTCGCTGCACTTGGCGACGACGCCTACTTTCGGGAGTGTTGCGATAAGATCATAAGCGTTCGCGCGCGAACCAACGGACAATTGGCGGCACTGGGCTTTGACGTGCTTCCCTCCCAGGCCAACTTTGTGTTTGCCCGCCATCGCGCCATTCCCGCGAGCCGACTGTTTCAAGGACTTCGCGACCGCGACATTCTGGTTCGACATTTTGAGCAAGATCGCATCGATCAGTTTTTGCGTATTACAATCGGCACGGCAGAAGAAATGCAGCAGCTCGTGCGTGCGCTCAAAGAACTGATTCAATCCAGCTAAAGGAAGCAACATGTTTGAAAACCTCGAAGCCCTTCCCGCCGACTCGATCCTCGGCTTGATGGCAGACTTCCGAGCCGACCCGCGCCCCAACAAGATCGACTTGGGTGTTGGGGTCTACAAGGACGCAAACGGAGCCACCCCCGTCCTCGCAGCGGTCAAAGCCGCCGAGGCAAGGCGCTTGCAGCAAGAAGACACCAAGTCCTATATCGGCCCAGCGGGCAACGAGGGCTTCAACAATCACATGGCCCGACTGATGTTGGGCGAAGACCTTTCGGGAGTCGCCGCAGAACGCATTTCCGTCGTGCAGACACCTGGCGGTTGTGGCGCCCTTCGGGCCGCTGCGGAGTTTGTTCTGCGTGGGAACAAAGAAGCAACCATTTGGGTCAGCGACCCGACTTGGGCCAATCATGTCCCGTTGCTCGGCGATGCAGGCCTCACCATACGCGAGTATCCCTACTTCGACGCCGCAACCAGCAGTGTCCGTTTTGACGCCATGATCGACTGCTTAAAAGAGCGTGGCCCCGGCGAGTTGGTGCTGCTTCATGGCTGCTGCCACAACCCGTGCGGTGCTGACCTTTCCCCCGATCAATGGGACGTCGTCCTCGACCTCGCGCAGAAGCAAGGCTTTACGCCGTTTATCGACCTCGCCTACCAGGGCTTTGGCGAAGGAGTGGATGCCGATGCACTCGGTGTGCGCCTGTTGGCGGCCGGCCTTGATGAGTTAATCGTCGCCAGCTCGTGCTCGAAAAACTTTGGCCTCTATCGCGAGAGAACCGGGGCAGTGATGCTCGTGGCCCGGAACGCGGCGCAAGCGAGCGCAGCGAAGAGCCAACTACTCAATGTCATTCGCGGCATCTACTCCATGCCGCCGGCCCACGGCGGTGCCATCGTCGACATCATTCTCAGCGACCCGGAACTCACTCAATCTTGGCAAGAAGAACTCGCCACCATGCGGGGGCGCATCAACGAGTTGCGCGAGCTTCTGGTCTCTCGCTTCAAGGAGAAGGGGGCCGGCGATCGTTTCGACTTCATCGGCAGGCAGCGAGGCATGTTTTCGTTTCTCGG